>NZ_JARVRO010000002.1:0-285580 GCF_030209645.1 Curtobacterium sp. ME-Dv--P-122a | reverse complement strand
GGGGTGATGGCAGAACCATGGGGGCCGCGGCTGGATGCGCTGTGGCCAGCGGCGACGGCATCGATCCTGGCCGCCGACGACTCCTGAGAGCGCACGTCTCCGCCGCACGAGAGCCGGTGAAACCCCTGCCAGGCCGGAGCCCCTGATGGATCGCCCTCGCGGCCTCACCGCCAGCTGGCGAGAGAACGATCGACCACCGCTCGAGCACGCGCGATGTGACCACGCACGGTCGAGTGCGGTAGACCCAGCGCCTCGGCGATCTCGGCGTAGGACCGACGCTCGAGATGGCGCAACTCCCAACACCGTCGCTGCATCGGCGCCATGTCGTCGATGACCAGCTGTGCCGCTGCGACCAGCGATGCTCGCTCCGCAACGGCCCCCGGGGCGTTGTCGATGGACACAGGAGCCGTCTCATCGAGTTGCGTCCGGTACCGCGTCGCAGCGCTCTGGAGGCGATCGAAGCTCCGGCGTCGGACCGTGGTCACGAGCCACCCCGTGACCGCGTCAGCGTCGCGCAGCTCTTCGAGATGGGTCCACGCGGCGATGAAGGTCTCCTGCACGACGTCGTCGGCTTCGCTGGACCCGCGGAGGATCCGCACGGCGATCGTTCGGAGCAGAGCAGCGTTCCGCCCGACGATCATCGCGAACGCGCGATCGTCCACGGCGCCAGGAGCCACTCGCGCTGGCGCCGCCGGCGGAGCAAAAGCGTGCTGCTCCCTCACTGGGTTCCGTCGCCGGACCGGAGCCTCGATCACCCCGGTCGGAGCGGACGAGGCCTGCTGCAGTGTCGTCATCGGCATACCGGTCCACTCCTTGAATCAATTGCGTGAGGATGTTTCGGACTCGTGGAGCAGGAGGGTGGGCGGGCGAGGGTCCCCAGTGCGAGGGCCAGGACGTCGGAACGCCAACCGTCCGCTGCGGGAGCGCGGTCGGGGACCGGACGTCCTGCCGAGGCAGAGAACGGGACAGCGGCGATCCGGTCGGCGGCGCGGTGGGTGCGGCGGCGATCGCCTACGAGCTGAGGAGCCCCGTTGCCGAGGCGACGATCACACCGACGCCGGCGAACACTGCAACCAGACCGCCGACGATCGCCGCGAGCTGCTGGTCCTTGTTCATCCCCATGGGCGGAGCATATGAGTTCCGACCCCCCGAAGCCGCCAACGTCTCGGTAGCGGACGTTGCTGCACCACGGTCTCGCGCCGGATCACGGACCTCGTGACACAGCCGCAGCACGGACCGATCTGACCACTCGACGGTGGGCCCTGCCGGGATCGAACCGACGACATCCACGGTGTAAACGTGGCGCTCTACCAGCTGAGCTAAAGGCCCTCACGACGATCCTAGGGCGTCAGCGCTCGATCGTCGTCGAACCAGGCGGGCACGTCACGACACCCCGCACCGGGGTCGATCGCAGCGGATCACGAGTCCCCGCGCGTCCTCGTCCCGGTCCTCCGACACGCCACCGGACAGCACGATCGGGGTGTCGTCGGCGCTGAGGCCGATCGCCAGCGTGCTGGTGCTCGACCGTTCGTCCTGCACCGGCGGGAACCGGGCGATCGTCGTCTGCTCGGAAGTGGTGCACCGCGCATCACGGCACGAGAGCAGTCCCAGAGTGCCGCGTTCCTCGTCACGGACCGCGACGAGTGGCCGCCCCGATCGGTCGACGACGAACGCCGGAAGCAGGTTCGTCGGCCCGTTCGGCGTGATGTCCGTGTGTGACGAAGACGAGCACGACGCATCCGCGCAGAACGTCAGCCGTTGGGTCGCGATCCCGTTCGACCGCGCGAGCACGACCGGGTTCCCGTCGCCGCCGATCGCCACCCGTGCGTCGTACGCCTCGTCCCACGCCCGGACCGGCTCCCCCGGCGGGATCGCGTGCGACAGGTCGCGGACGACGGGCTGGCCGCCGTCCGGGCTGAATGACACGAGCCGAAGGGCGGTGAAGGTCGGCGAACGAGCGTCGGTCTCCGACACCAGCGAGACCACCGCGGTGCCGTCCGGCGCGACGGCGACGTCCACACCCTGGTGGTCCAGCGGCGGGATCCACGGCAGCGCCACCTGCCGAACCGTGTGTTCGACGCAGGACACGTCCTCGCAGAACACGGCGACCAGGTGCGAGCGTCCTTCCGGTTCGCCGCCGCGGGCGATCCCGGCCACCACCGGCCGGTCGACGGAACCCGCGATGGCGACGTCCGTCATCCAGTAGCTGACGCGCCCCTGATCGGTCTCCACGATGTCGACGGCAGCGACCGTGGTGCGGCGCCCCTCCGGGCGATCGACGGCGGGTGCCTCGTCGGCGGAGTCACGCTGCTCCGCCCGTCTCCCCGCGGGCCACGCGGCATCGTCCGACTTCGGTGCCACATCGAGTTGGTCCGCGCGTGAGTGCACGACTTCGAGCTCGTACTGCTGCGCGACCTCGTCCTCGAACCGCACCTTCCAATGGGCAGTGAGCAGCCCGCCGTCGCCGGCGCTCCCGATCGCGGAGCCGCCGGTCAGGCCGGGCATCTCCATGGGGGTGTCGCACGACGCATGCCCACACATCCGCAGACGGCTGGGCGGTGTCGACGGCGTGCTCACGACCGCCGTCCGGCCTCCGACGTCCGCGATGTCGCCGCCGAGCAGGCCGCGCGCGTCGGCAGGGGCGGCGTCGTACTGCACGACGCCGAGCGGATTGCTCGAGACGATCACCGCGAACACCACCGCCGGGACGAGCACCACGCCCGCTCCGACGAGTCCAGGCCACACCCGTCGTCCCCGGGCCATCGGATCGGCCGGGTCGACCGCCAGCGGTGACCGAAGCCGACCGCCTTCGTTCCGCGTTGCGGCGCCGCGCACCGCGATCGCGACGACGAGCAGCACCAACCCGGTCACGACGACGCAGCACCACGCGACGACAACGCTGCTCCGGAGCGCGGACGGCGGCAACAGACGCAGCACCAGCAGGACGCCGACCCCGAGCACCGTCACCAGCGCCGCTCCCCCGACGAGCGCACGACGCGGCGTCGCCGTCGCCTCGTGCCCACCACGGACGATGACCCGACCAGATCCCCAGGCGCGACGGAAGGCCGCACGACGGGGCACACCGGCCACGAGCAACGCCCAGCCGAGCAGCAGCGGCGCCGCGATGACGGCACCCACCACCAGCAGCACGACGATCACGAGGGTGCCCCATCCACCTGCCCGCCACGACACGGCGGTCGTCGTCCCCGCCACCACCACCAACGTGACCAAAGTGGCCTCGACGACGAGCCCCCAGTGGTGCACCGACCACCGCCACGCGTCGCGCGGCCCCGCGGTCGCATCATCCGTGGCCGCGAGCATGACCACGGTGGTTGCGGTCACCCCGAAACCGAGCCCGAGCGCCGCGATGACCGTGCCCACGGCGAGCAGGGCCACGGGTACCCCGACCCCGCCGAGCGCCACGAACGCACCGTTCACCAGGGCAACGCGACCACCAGGGACGCCGAGCGGCAGCACCACCCCGGCCAGCAGCAGCCCGGCAGCGAACGGCACGACGACGGCGAGCACCGCGCGGCCCCCGCTCCAAGCGATCAACGGCACGGGTGGCGGACCGTCCTGCCGCCGCACCGCGGTCTCGGTCGGTCCCGCGCTGGCGACACCCGTCCCCGGTCGTGCACCATCCATCTGCTCGTCCCCCTCCGACAGCGTCCGCCCATGCTGTCAGGTTCGACGCCGGAGGTCCAGAAGGTGACATTTCAGGCGCGGACCCGCGCACTGGCGAGGACGGCCGACCCGAATGGTTTAGCCCAAGGCTTACTTTCGCCGATATGAAGCTCTACGCTTAACCCATGCAGTCCGAGCCCGTGATCGCCGTGATCGTCGACCTGGTCGACTCCCGCACGCTCGAGGACCGCTCCGCAGCCCAGCAGGACGTCGAGCACGCCTTCGACAGTACCCCGGACATCACCGCACTCGACCCCCTCCGCGCCACCGTCGGCGACGAGTTCCAGGTCATCTACGCCACGCTCACCGACGCGCTGCTGGCCACGACGGCGGCGACCCTCGCACTCCCCCCGAGCGTGCAGATCCGCCTCGGGATCGGCCGCGGGCAGGTCCGGACGATCGGCACCGGCGGCACCGGACCGCTGCAGGACGGCCCGGGCTGGTGGTCGGCGCGGGACGCCATCAACGAGACCCACCGGCGCGAGGACGGCCGGACCGCGTTCTTGCGGTCCTGGTACCACGACGCCGACGACCGCCACGGAACGACGGAGCGACTCGTGAACGCCTACTTCCTCAGCCGCGACCACGTCGTCTCGCGGCTCGCACCCCGCGCCCGCCGGATCGCACTCGGTCTGGTGCAGGGCCGGACGCAGGCACAGATCGCCGCGGACGAGGGGATCACCCCGTCGGCGGTGTCCCAGTCCGTGCAGAAGTCGGGCGTCGCCGCCCTGGTCGAGGGCCTGCGTGTCCTCGGGGACGGGGGCCGCTGATGCTCGCCGGAGTCCTCCTGACCCTCGTCGGGCTCGCCGACGTCGTCCGCGCACGGACCGGGACCGACGCGGCACCTCGGCGCGTGCTGACCACCACGGTGATCGTCCTGCTCTGGGCCGCCGTGGCAACTGTGGCGGTACTCGGCCTCGGCCTCGCCGTCTGGTCGGTGCTGGTCGCGGTCGTCCTCGCGGCCCTGTGGGTCGCGACGACGATCCCGGTGCGCTCCGGTGGCGCGCCCGGCGGTCGCGATCGGGCACTCCCCTGGCTCCGTCGCTCGGGGTCCTGGCCGGCCGTCCTGCTCGCGGTCGCCGTCGCCGTGCTGCTGCTCTGGGCGCCGTCTGCCGACGCCTCCGGCTTCGTGGTGGACTGGCACCGGGACGTCGGCCCGTCCTTCGTCGGCGCGGTGCCGCTCGCCGCGATCGTCGCCGGGATCGGATCGGCGCTGTTCCTGGTCGACTCGGCCAACGTGGTCGTCGCCCAGGCACTGCCAGCAGAACTCTCCCCGGACGCCCAGCGCACAGCGGCGGCAGCAGCAGCCGGCCGACCGAAACGCTTCGGCCGACGACGCACCGGCAGGGCGTCGGACGAAGACGACGACCAACCCGGAGACCGCACGGTCACCCTCAAGGGCGGACGCATGATCGGCCCGATCGAGCGCCTGCTGCTGGCCGGGTTCTCGTTGGCCGGCGCCTTCCCCGTCGTGGCGGCGCTGATCGCCGCGAAGGGGATCGTCCGCTTCCCCGAGATCCGCCGCGAGACGACCGGGTACCAGGCCGAGTACTTCCTGATCGGCAGCCTGGTGAGCTGGGCGATGGCCTTCGCCGCCGCCGGCATGTGCTGGTTGCTGGCACTGGGCTGACGAACGCCCCGCCCCTCGATCACCGCAGGTACGCTCTCCTCGTGAACGGTGTCGGAGTCGGTGTCCTCGACGAAGCCGGGCGGCTCCGCCTGCTCGGCGCCGGTGTGACGGGCGCGGCCTTCGCCGTCGTCCTGGTCATGCTGGTCCTGTCCTCGTGGACCGAGGCGACCACCACCGTCCTGGTCTCGGCCGGCATCCCGACCGCCGTGGCTGGTGCCGCGATCGCCGTCGTCCTGCAGCGCCGCGCCTGGCGCGCCGAGGGCGGCTACGAACGGTCGATCGTCGTCCGCGAGTGGATCGCCGACGGCCAGGTGCCCGCGGGTGTGCCGGCGGACCAGTGGATCCCACTCGTGCAGGCCCAGGCCGACCGCGAGGGCGCCGGCTGGGGCAAGGTCGTCCTGGGCGTGCTGTGGATCGCGATGACGTGGTCGATGCGCGACCAGCACGGCACGCTCATCACGACGATGCTCATCCTGCTCTGGAGCGCGATGGCCCTGTGGGCAGCCGTGTGGGTCATCCCCCGCGCCCGGGCGGCGCGAGCGCTCCTGCGCCGCGGCGTCTCCACGATCGGCTGAACCGCGCTCGGCTGCACCCCGCTCGCCTGCACCCTGCTCGGCTGAACCCCGCCCGTCCGCGTCTGACTACGCTCGGACCCATGCAGAGTCGCACCCTCGGCCGCACCGGCCGCTCCGTCTCCCCCATCGGCCTCGGCACCTGGCAGTTCGGCGGTGACTGGGGTCCCGTCTCCGAAGCCGACGCGAACGCCGTCATGGACGCCTCCGTCGAGTCGGGCGTCACCGTGTTCGACACCGCCGACGTCTACGGCGACGGCCGGAGCGAGCAGCTCATCGGCGCGTGGCGTGCCGCGAACCCCGACGTGCCGCTGACGATCACCACCAAGATGGGCCGTCGCGCCGACCAGGTCCCCGAGAACTACGTCGCCGCAAACTTCCGCGAGTGGGTGGACCGCTCCCGGAAGAACCTCGGGCAGGACACCCTCGACCTCGTGCAGCTGCACTGCCCGCCGACCCCGGTCTACGAGGACGACGCCGTCTACGACGCCCTCGACGCGCTGGTCGCCGACGGCTCGATCGCCGCCTACGGCGTCAGCGTCGAGACCGCCGACCAGGCCCTCACCGCGATCGCCCGGCCCGGCGTCGCGAGCGTCCAGATCATCCTCAACGCGTTCCGTCTCAAGCCGCTCGACCGCGTGCTGCCGGCAGCCCTGGAGGCAGGGGTCGGCATCCTGGCACGCGTCCCGTTGGCCTCGGGGCTGCTCTCCGGCAAGTACACGACCGACACGTCGTTCGCCGAGGGCGACCACCGCAACTACAACCGCCACGGCGAGGCCTTCGACCAGGGCGAGACCTTCAGCGGCGTCGACTACGACGACGGCGTGCGCGCGGCGCAGACCTTCGCGGCGTCCTTGCCGGACGCCGTCTCGGTCCCGCAGGCGGCGCTCGCATGGATCATCGCGCAGGACGGCGTCACCGCGGCGATCCCCGGCGCGCGCAACCCGGAGCAGGCGCGCTCGAACGCCGCAGCGGGCGATCTGCCGCAGATCGAGGGCCTCGACGCCACCGTGCACGACCTGTACGACACGTGGTTCCGCGCGAGCGTCCACGACCGCTGGTGAACCTGCGGAGCGTCGCGGTCGCGGTGGCCGCACTCCTGCTGCTGTCCGGGTGCGCCGCACCCGGAGCGGTCACCACCCGCGACGCTCCGCCCTGGCCACGGCCGTCCGACCTGACGGCCCGCGCCGAGTCCGCCGGGCTCCGGAACGTCTGGGGCGAACGGCTGGCCGAGCACGTGCACACGCACCTGACGACCCTGGACGGCGACGAGCCGGTGACCGTCCCGGCGAACATCGGGCACTCCGACGACCGGAAGTTCGCCGCGGAGATCCACACGCACGACACGTCGGGCATCGTGCACGTCGAGTCCCCGACGGAGCAGACGTTCACGCTCGGGCAGTTCTTCGACGAGTGGGGCGTCTCGCTCGGTCCGGAGCACGTCGGTGGCCTGCGGGGCGAACTGACGGTGTGGGTCGACGGCCACCGGAGGATCGGCAACCCGCGCTCGATCGAGCTCACGGACCTGCGCCAGGTCGTCCTCATCGTCACCACCGTCGGCGAGGTCCCGCACCTGCCGGCCCCCTTCGACTGGCCGCCGCAGTACGACTAGCGCCGGAACCGGCTCGGCTCAGGCCTCCTTCGCCGCGACCCACGACAGGTCGAGGCCCCACTGCTCGACCGACCCGGCCGGCAGCTGCCACACGTACTCGTTCTTGAGCTTCTTGCCGTCCTCGCGGAACGGCCCCGTCCGGTACGGGTAGAACGCGACCGTCGGCAGCGTGCCGGGCGGCGCCGTGCGGATCGCGTTCGAGAAGTCCTTGTTCAACCGCCGCAGCTCGGCGATCACGGCGCCCCGGGCGGCATCCGCGTCGAACCCGCCCGCGCCCGAGGCGAGCTGGAACGCGATGTGCAGCTGCCGGTCACCGTGGTCGTCCTCGTAGCTGATCAGCCGGTGGTTCTCGATGGCCTCGAGCAGCTCCGGGTCGCCGTACACGACGTCCCGCACCACGTCGGGTGCGACGACTGCCCCGTTGTAGTCGACGGACAGGTCGGACCGGCCGTAGTGGAACAGCAGCGGCAGGTCGAGCTCGGCCTCGGCGGCGAGCGCCGCGTGCCCCGTCGCCCGCAGCACGGAGCGGAGGTCCTTCATCCGCACCACGTGTCCGCGGTCGTGGATGTTGTACCGGATGCGGGGACTGATGTTCTCGGAGCGGGCGATGGTCACGACGAGTTCGCCGAGGTCGTTCGTCTCGATCAGGTAGCCGAACGGGTTGAACTGGAACACCATCGGCAGTACCCCGTACTCGCCCTGCTTGGTCAGGGCGGCGGAGAGTTCCGGTGAGGCGGCGATCGCCCGGCGGAGCTGCACGCTGAACGGTGTCTCGATGCCGAGGTTGATCTCGAGGTCGCTCGCGCCGTAGGAGCCGAGGACGGCCTGGGCGTACTGCTCGATGTGGGCGCGCATGTTCTCGCTGATGCCCTCGCCCCCGAAGGCGGCGACGATCGTGTACTGGCTCCAGTCGAGTCGGTCGTCCTCGAACAGGGCCTTCAGGAACGGTGGGTAGCTGCAGATGATGTAGGTGAAGTCGGTGCCGAACTCGCGCATCGTCTGGACGATCTTGTCGCGGTCCGGGCCGATGGACTTGATCATGGATGACTCGGTGAGCGAGGCGGTCACGTTCATCCCGGTGGCCCAGGCCCCGAGCGAGAAGGCGTTGAGCACGAAGGGCTGTTTGGACAGGTCCTTGGCGGTGCGGGAGAACCCGAGTTGCAGCAGCTGTCGGGTGGCCTGGCGTTCGTCGGGGCCGCGCACCCAGCTGGTCGGGGTGCCGCTCGATCCGCTGGACTCGTCGACGACGACGCCGCGTCGGGGCAGGCGTCCGTCGATGCAGCGCTCGGGGATGCTCCAGCGCTTGACGTAGGAGTCCTTGTCCATCTCGGGGAGCCCCGAGATCGCTGCGGCGATCCCGCCACGGGTGTCGAGCCTGGAGGCCCGTCCGGACTCCGCCAGGAACGCGCGGTACGCGGGGACCCGCTTCGCAGCCCGTTCCGCGGTCCGCCAGGCGCGCCAGCGTCCGAGGGTCCAGCGGAGCGGCTCGATGCCGGGCGTGAGCAGGAGCTTGTGCGTGCCGACACGGGGCATGAACAGTGCGACGAAGGTCTCGACCACCCACACCACCGAGAACACCGCTGCGCGCTTCACCGGGCACCGCCCACGGTCATCGCTGCTGCAGGTCGGCGGTGTGCCAGGGGTGGTGGGTCGCTGTGCCCGAAGCGGAACAGCATCCAGGCCATCCGCCCGTCGGACTCGTCGACGCCCGCACGTTCCACGAACGCGGCGTGTGACCGCGGGTTGGTGATCACGGTGCCGAAGGGGTGCATGGCGATGCCGCGGGCGGAGAACTCCAGCCAGATGCGCATGAAGACCCGTCCGGCCTCGACGTACTCGGCCGGGGTGCTGAACGGTCCCTCGAGCCAGGCGAGCTGTCGGACGCCCCGCATGGTGGACAGGTACACCCTGCGGAAGACCCCGCCGATGCCCGGGGCCTGCCAGAGTCCGCGGTGCTCCATGGCGAACCGGAGCACCGGGCCGGGCATGAGCATCGTCTCCGCGGACAGCCCGTCGCCGGTGGCCGCTGCCTGTCGCTTCGAGAACCGCAGCCAGTGCAGGATCTCGTCGTGCACGGCGTCGTGCTGCAGGTCGTCGAACAGGGTCTCCTGGTTGACGCGCACGATCTCGTCGACCGTGGCCCGGTCGTCGGTGGTGCGGAAGCGCTGCCCGGCCGCCGACGCGATGGCGGACGCGGCCTCGATCGCGGTGGCTTCGACGAGCGTTGCGTCGTAGGGCCTGCGTGAGGTGCGCCGTGCGAGGAAGCCGGCCAGGGCCTCCCGGTCGTCCGCGGTGACCACGTGCGGACGCAACGTCACCGTGCCCAGCCGGTGCAGGTGGTCGTCCGCACTCCTGTCGTTCGTTGGACCGTCGCCGAGCCGACCGAAGTCCATCTCGGCGTGGTCGAGCCGTTCCTGCACGGTGTACCCGTGCGCCCGTGCCACCACGTCGAGCCCGGCCAGGAACACCCCGGCGCAGACGTGCCCGAACGGGATGCCGAACGACTCCGCCGGCAACCCCCGTCGCAGGTCGTAGAACACGGTCGCGGAGCGGTCGTCCTCGACGCGCACGACGATCGGTTGCGAGTTGTGCGGCGACGGGTAGTGCCGCGCGTCCTCGATGATGCCCGTCCACGGTGATGCCATCGTTCCCCCTCGGTGGTCCCTGGCGACGATCATACGAACCCCCGGTGTCCCCCATGCCGGTCAGGGCATGCACTGTGGACAACCGGTGCGTAGCCTGCTCCTCGTGATGACCATCCGCACCGGCACCGACCTCGCCGCGGTCGAGGACGTCGTCGACGCCGTGACGGCGCACGGCGAGCGGTACCTGGCCCGGGTGTTCACCCTGCGGGAGCGCACCGACACCGGCGACGACCCGGAGCGCCTCGCTGCCCGGTTCGCGGGCAAGGAGGCCGTCGTGAAGCTGCTCCGGCCGGCTCCGGACCAGGCGATCCCGCTGCGTGACGTCGCCGTCGTGCTCGACCCCGGTGGCGCCCCCACCGTCGAGCTGTCCGGAGCGGCCGCGGCCCTGGCGGAGTCGATCGGGTGCGGCCCGATCGCGGTCTCGTTGGCACACGAACGGGGGCTCGCGGTGGCGACGGCGGTGGCCTTCTCGGAGCGCTGACCCGGCGCTCCCGACAGTGGTGCGGTTTTCCGCACCCGCACGGCGGTTTCCCGAGGGCCGTTCCTCTTTACGGTTGCAGTCATGGAACAGGACCCGAACCCCTCCAGCAGCACCGCGACGATCGCCGACCCGGCCACCGACCGGGCCGTCCGTCGCGCCCTCGCCGAGCACGGCCGGCTGACGGTCGACGCGTGGGACGTCGCGTCGATCGCCGACCTCTACGCCCTCGGCCTGACCTCGCACGCCACCGTGAACGTGATGCTCGCGGTGGAGTCGGACCTCGACGTCGAGTTCCCCGACTCGGTGCTGAACCGGTCCACCTTCGCGAGCGTCGAGTCGATCACCGCCGCGGCGGAGCTCGCCGCGGAGCTCGCCTCGTGACCCTGGTCCTGCCGGCTCCGTCGGTCGTCGACCGCTTCGCCGAGCGTGCGAGCGCGGTGGCCGAGGTCGCCGCACAGTTCGCCGACGAGGTCGACCGCGACGCCCGGCCCCCGCGCGAGGCCATCGCCGCGATGCGGGAGTACGGCCTGCTCGCGGCAGCGGTGCCGACCGAGCACGGTGGCGAGGGTGCCTCCGTGGCGGAGCTCTCCGCGATCGCGACCGAACTCGGCCGGGCCTGCGCCGCGACCGGCATGGTGTTCGCGATGCACCAGGGCCAGGTCATGGCGCTCTGGCGGCACGGCGGCGACGGTGCCGGCGTGCTCGAGACGATCGAGGCCGTCCGGGGCGGGGCACTCGTCGCGTCGGCCACCACCGAGCGCGGCGTCGGCGGCGACGCCCGGCGGTCCACGTGTTCCATCGAGCCGACCGACGACGGCCGGATCCGCCTGCGCAAGGACGCGCCGGTGATCTCGTACGCCACCGAGGCCGACGCGGTGTTCGTCACCGCCCGCCGCGACCCGGACGCCCCGGCGTCGGACCAGCGACTGCTCATCTGCCGCACCGACGCGATGGTCCTGTCGCAGACGTCCACGTGGGACACCATGGGCCTCCGCGGTACGTGCAGCAACGGGTGGATCCTCGACACCGAGACGACGACCGACCGGGTGTTCCGCGACGACTACGCCGCGATCTCCGCCCAGACCGTCTTGCCGGTGTCGCACGTGCTCTGGGCCTCGGTCTGGCTCGGCATCGCGGTCTCGTCCGCCGAACGTGCCCGCAGCGCCGTCCGCAAGCAGGCCCGCGCCGCCGTCGGGACGACCCCGCCCGGTGCCCTCCGGCTCGCCGAGCTCCTGGTCGACCTGCAGGCCCTGGCCGACTCGGTGCGCCACGCCGCCGAACGGTTCGACGCCGCAGCCGACGACCCGGACGTGCTGGCCTCGAGCGCGTACGCCCTCGCCGCGAACGCCCTGAAGATCGGTGCGTCCGAACGCGTCACCGACATCGTCACGAAGGCGCTGCGCATCGTCGGGATCGCGGGCTACGCCGCCTCGGGTCCGATGAGCATCGCCCGACACCTCCGAGACGCCCACGGGGCCGCCGTCATGGTGAGCAACGACCGTCTCCTCAAGAACGACGCCGACCTGGCCATCATGACGGGAGTGATCCTGTGACGATCACGGACACCACCACGCACACCACCGACACCACCACCGCGGACACCGCCGCCGACGCCGCCGCGCTCGACGCCGCCCGCGCAGCCCTCCGCGCCCGCCTGCTCACCGACGGCGTGCTCCTCGACCTCGGCACGCCCGGCCTCTACGGCCGCACCGGGGTCTTCGAGCGCGTGTACGCCGCGGTCGACGCCGCAGCGATCCGCAGCCAGCAGCACCTCGGCGCCGAGGTCCTGCGCTTCCCGCCGGTCGAGCCGCTCGCGTCGTTCGAGCGCACCGACTACATCGCCTCGTTCCCGGACCTCGCCGCGTCGATCTCCGGGTTCACCGGCGACGACCGCACCCACCGCGCGCTGCTCGCCGCCCGCGAGCGCGGTGAGCGCTGGGAGGGGTTCCTCGAGCCGGCCGACCTCATGCTCACCCCCGCGGTCTGCCACCCGGTCTACGGCCTGATCGGCGACACCGTGCCGCAGCAGGGCCGGTTCTTCGACGTCCTCGGCGACTCCTTCCGCCGTGAGCCCTCGCTCGACCCGATGCGCCTGCAGGCCTTCCACATGCACGAGTTCGTGCACGTCGGCACCCCCGCGTCCGCAGCGGCCCACCGCGACGGCAGCATCCCGGTGATGCGCGCGCTGCTCGAGTCGTTCGGGCTCGAGATCGACGTCGTCCCGGCCAACGACCCTTTCTTCGGCCGCGTCGGGCAGATGCTCGCCCGCAACCAGGTCGAGCAGGCGCTCAAGTTCGAGTTCGTGACGAAGGTCTACGGTCCCGACCACGACGCCACCGCGATCAGCTCCGCGAACCTGCACGAGGACCACTTCGGCACCTCGTTCGGCCTCCGCACCGAGGACGGACAGGTCGCGCACAGCGCCTGCATCGCGTTCGGCCTGGAACGCATCACCATCGCCCTGTTCGCCGCCCACGGCACGGACCTCGACGCCTGGCCGGCGTCCGCCCGCGCCGCCCTCGCCCTGTGACCACGCTGCACGGCTGGTCCGGATCGCCGGCGATCCGCGCCGCGGTCCAGCTCCCCGCCGCTGCGCGCGCCGGCGTCGTGCTCTGCCCGCCGCTCGGGCAGGAGGGCGTCATCGCGTACCGCACGCTCCGTCTGCTGGCCGACCGCCTGGAGGCCCGTGGCATCGCCTCGGTGCGCTACGACCCGTCCGGACGTGGTGACGGCGCACCCGACACCACGCCCGACGCGCAGGTCCGGTCCGCGCGCCACGCCGCCGCCGTGCTCCGCACGACGGGGGTGCAGCACGTCGCGTTCGTCGGGCTGGCCTCGGCCGCCCTCGTCGCGGCGAACGCGGCCGCGGACACCGACGGCCTCGTCGTCTGGGACGCACCGGCATCGGGCAAGGGGTGGCTCCGCAGGCAGCGCGCCCTCGCGACCATCACGATCGGTGCCGACCGCGTGGTCGACGGCGTCGAGAGCCTGATCGGGTTCGACGTCGAGCCCGACGAGGCCGCCGCGCTCGCGGACCTCGCCTTCACCCCGCGCACCGGGCCCACCGTCGCGCTCGTCCGCCCGGGTGCCCGGCCGCCGAAGCCCCTCGGTGGCGTCGACGTGACCGAGGTCACCGGCAGCGCCGAGCTCCTCGACGGCACGAGCATCCACGCCCGCATCCCCGGAGCGGCCGTCGACACCGTCGTCGCCTGGCTCGACACCTGGGCGCCCGAGACGGCGGTGACCGTCCGCACGCCCGTCCTCGACGAGGTCCTCGACGTCGACGGTCGCGTGTCGGAGCGCATCGTCCACCTCGGTGAACAGGGCCTGTTCGGGATCGAGACCGTCTCGTCCGCCCAGCACCACGACGCCCCCGTCGTCGTGCTCCACAGCGGCGGCGCCGAACACCGCGTGGGGGCCACCGACTACCAGGTCGAACTCGCCCGCGCCCTCGCCCGCGACGGCGCCCGGGTCGTCCGGGTCGACCGTCGTGCCACCGGCGAGAGCACCGGCGTGCACGAGGACGAGCGGAGCTTCCTGTTCGCGCAGGAGTGGGTGGAGGACCAGTCCGCCGTCGTCACCGCACTCGCCACGCCTTCGGACCGGCTCGTGCTCGTCGGCATGTGCGCCGGCGCCTGGGTCGCGGGCCGCGCCGTCGAGGAGGCCCCGCGCCTGGTCGTCGAGATCAGCCCGAACGACTACCGTCGCGTCCCGGCCGAGCCCGGCTCGTACGCCGACGGGGTCCGGGCGATCGACGCCCCGTCGCCCGCCCGGATGTGGGTGCGCGAACGCTACAACCGGCTCGTACCGAAAGCCGTCCGCGACCGCATCGCCCGCCGCGACCGGATGGGCGGGGTCGTCGGCCACGTCCGCCCGCTCGTCGAGCACGGCACCGACGTCGTCGTGATCGTCGCTCCCGAGGACGCCGCCCTGTTCGACCGGCTCGGTGGGCAGAAGGCCGTCCGGCGCTGGCCCGGCGACGACCGTCGCGGCTCGGTGTCCGTCGTCCGCGTCGAGGACGGCGACCACGCGCTGTTCTCCCCGACGATGCGCGAGGCCGTCGTCGCCGAGGTGCGCTCCCGCGTCGCGGCGACGTTCCCCGTCCACACCTGACGCGCCCGCCCGGCTCAGCGCAGGCCGAGCTCCCGCGCGACGGCGTCGGGACGCTCGACGTGGGCGAAGTGCCCGCAGTCCTCGAGCAGCACCGTCCGGACCTGCGGCACGAGCGCCCGCAGCGCCTCGAGGTCCGAGACGCGGGCGAACACGTCGTCGCGCCCGGCGATCGCCGTCACCGGGCAGGTGATCGCTCGCCAACGGTCGAGGTCGTACGCCGCCGCCGACCGCGCCGCCTCGGTGAACTGCTCCGGCCGGAGCTCCTCGACGAAGGCCTCGAGCACGCTCGGGTCCAGACGTCGCACGTGTGTGAACACCGGCGCCGCGACGAGCGGCAACAGGCCGATCCGCGCGATCCCCCGGAGCAGCGGACGAGCGGCGCCACCGGTCACCGTGAGGCCCGCACGCAGCAGGGTAAACGCCGGCAGGGTGCCGAGCGCCCGCACCGGGTGCCGAGCCGCGCCGGCGGTCGCGACCGTGGTGCCGGACACCAGGGCGAGCGACCGCACCCGCTCGGGCGCCACCACCGCCAGGTGCAACCCGACGAACGCGCCCATGGAGTGCCCGACCACGTCGACCGCGCCGAGGCCCAGCGCACCGAGGACCGCCGACACGGCACCCGTGACGGCGTCGAGTCCGAACGGACCGTCGGGCGCCGGAGAGGACCCCCAGCCGGGCAGGTCGACGAGCACCAGCCCGCGGTCGCCGACGCCCTGTGCGGCATGCAGCAGCGGCGTCCACGTCGACCAGGACCCGGCGACGCCGTGCAGCAGCAGGAGCGGGTCCGGGCCGGCGCGGTGGTGCACCACGACGGGTCCGGTCGGGGCCTCCACGACCGTGCGGGTCAGCCCCCAGGCGCCGGGCGTGACGCGCACCGGGTACGGGGCGTACGCGTCAGCGGCGACCCCGTGACCACGCGGGTCGGTGTCGATGGCGTGCACCGGGCCTCCTGTCCGACCGTCGACGCGGACGCGTCCGTCAGGAGGGATTCGGAACGCTAGCCGACGGGGACGGGTGCCGAGCAGGCGGCGAGCCGGTCGAGGGCCGCCTTGTACTCGGCGACGTCGCGCTGCAGGCCGGGCTCGGTGATGATCGAGGCCTTGATGCGGCCCTGCACGTCGATGACGAAGGTCGCGCGGGTGGCGAAGCCCTTGTTCTCGAGGAACACGCCGTACTCCTTCGAGACGGCGCCGTGCGGCCAGAAGTCGGCGAGCAGCTCGAAGTCGTAGCCGTTCGTCTCGGCGAACGAGCGGAGCGTCGCCTTCGAGTCGACCGAGATGCCGAGCAGCTCGATGCGCTGGTCCTGGAACATCGTGATGTTGTCCTGCAGGGTGCAGAGCTCGTTCGTGCACCCGGACGAGAACGCCAGCGGGAAGAAGACGAGTGCGACCGGGCGGTTGCCGCGGAAGTCGCTGAGTCGGACGTGCTCACCGAACTGGTTCGGGAGCTCGAAGTCCGGCGCGAGTGAGCCGATCTCCAGTGCCATCGCTACGTGTGCTTCTTCCTCGGGCGTGGGGTGTGCCCGTCGGGTCCGTGCGCCGCGGATCGCGTGTGCACGATCGGCCATGCTACGCCGACGACACGCGAATGCAAGCACCCGTCCGCCTGCACGTCACCATCAGCATCAGCGTCGGTCCTGGGGCCTAGAGTGGACGGGGCCCCAGCCGGTCGCGACCCGACCACCGGAGCCACCATGTCCACCACCACGAGAACGAACGAGGTCAAGGGTGACGGTGAACGACCAGGACCCGTACAGCGCCGGGGCGAACGACCAGGATCCGCAGGAGACCGCCGAATGGCGTGAGTCCCTCGACGGACTGGTCCAGACCCACGGACACCAGCGCGGTCGCGAGATCATGCTGAGCCTGCTCAAGCGGTCCAAGGAACTGCACCTCGGTGTGCCGATGGTCCCGACGACGGACTACGTGAACACCATCGCGCCGGAGAACGAGCCGGAGTTCCCCGGCGACGAAGAGCTGGAGCGCCGGTACCGTCGCTGGATCCGCTGGAACGCGGCCATCACGGTGCACCGCGCACAGCGTCCCGGCATCGGGGTCGGCGGCCACATCTCGACGTACGCGTCGAGCGCCGCGATGTACGAGGTCGGCTACAACCACTTCTTCCGCGCGCAGGACCACCCCTCCGGTGGCGACCAGGTCTTCTTCCAGGGCCACGCCTCCCCCGGCATGTACGCCCGCGCGTACATGGAAGGTCGCCTCTCCGAGGACCAGCTCGACGGGTTCCGGCAGGAGAAGTCGCACGCCGGTGGCGGCCTGTCGTCGTACCCGCACCCGCGCCTCATGCCGCACTTCTGGCAGTTCCCGACCGTGTCGATGGGCATCGGCCCGATCAACGCGATCTACCAGGCGCAGCAGGCCAAGTACCTGTCGAACCGCGGCATCAAGGACGCCATGGACCAGCAGGTCTGGGCGTTCCTGGGCGACGGCGAGATGGACGAGGTCGAGTCCCGCGGGCAGCTCCAGGTCGCCGCGAACGACGGCCTCGACAACCTGAACTTCGTCATCAACTGCAACCTGCAGCGACTCGACGGTCCGGTCCGCGGCAACGGCAAGATCATCCAGGAGCTCGAGGCGTTCTTCCGCGGTGCGGGCTGGAACGTCATCAAGGTCGTCTGGGGCCGCGAGTGGGACGACCTGCTCGCCCGTGACACCGAGGGCGCGCTCCTCAACCTGATGAACCAGACGCCGGACGGCGACTACCAGACGTACAAGGCCGAGAACGGTGCCTACGTGCGCGAGAACTTCTTCGGGCGCGACCCGAAGGCGCTCGAGCTCGTCAAGGACTACACCGACGACCAGATCTGGAACCTCAAGCGCGGTGGCCACGACTACCGCAAGGTCTACGCCGCGTTCAAGGCCGCGACCGAGCACAAGGGCCAGCCGACCGTCATCCTGGCGAAGACGGTCAAGGGCTACGGCCTCGGCCCGAGCTTCGAGGGCCGCAACGCGACCCACCAGATGAAGAAGCTCACGCTCGACAACCTCAAGCAGTTCCGCGACGAGATGCGCATCCCGATCTCCGACGCGCAGCTGGAAGAGAACCCCTACACGCCGCCGTACTACCACCCGGGCAACGACGACGAGGCGATCCAGTACATGCACGAGCGTCGTCGCGCGCTCGGTGGCTACGTGCCGGAACGTCGCACGAAGTACACGCAGTTCACGCTGCCGGACGACTCGAAGTACCAGGTCGTCAAGAAGGGCTCCGGCAAGCAGGAGGTCGCCACCACCATGGCGTTCGCACGCCTGCTGAAGGACCTGCTGCGCTCGCCCGACTTCGGCGACCGCGTGGTCCCGATCATCCCGGACGAAGCACGCACCTTCGGCATGGACGCCTACTTCCCGTCGGCGAAGATCTACAACCCGAACGGCCAGCACTACACGTCGGTCGACCGCGAGCTCCTCTTGGCCTACAAGGAGAGCCCGCAGGGCCAGATCATCCACGTCGGCATCAACGAGGCGGGCGCCCTCGCGGCGTTCACCGCGGTCGGCACCTCGTACTCGACGCAGGGCGAGCCGCTCATCCCGGTCTACGTCTTCTACTCGATGTTCGGGTTCCAGCGCACCGGCGACGCCATCTGGGCCGCCGGCGACCAGATGACCCGTGGCTTCATGATCGGCGCGACCGCCGGCCGCACCACGCTGACGGGCGAGGGCCTGCAGCACGCGGACGGTCACTCGCCGCTCCTCGCCACGACGAACCCGGCCGTCGTCTCGTACGACCCGGCGTACGGCTACGAGATCGGCCACATCGTCAAGGCCGGCCTCGACCGCATGTACGGCACGAACGAGGACGGCTCGCCGAAGCACGCCGACCCGAACGTCATGTACTACCTGACGGTCTACAACGAGCCGCTGGTGCAGCCGGCCGAGCCCGATGGCGTCGACGTCGAGGGCATCCTCAAGGGGATGTACCTGCTCAAGGCGAGCGAGCACGACGGCCCGAAGGCCCAGCTGCTCGCGTCCGGTGTCGCCGTGCCGTGGATCCTCGAGGCGCAGCAGCTCCTCGCCGAGGACTGGGGCGTGTCGGCCGACGTCTGGAGCGTCACGAGCTGGGGTGAGCTGTACCGCGACGGTGTGGCCGCCGAGCAGCAGGCGTTCCTCAACCCGAACGAGCCGGCCCGCACGCCGTTCGTCACCGAGCGGCTGCTCGGCACCGAGGGTCCGGTCGTCGCCGTGAGCGACTTCATGCACCTGGTGCAGGAGCAGATCCGCCCGTTCGTGCCGACCGACTACGCCACGCTCGGCGCCGACGGCTTCGGCTTCTCGGACACCCGTCCGGCCGCTCGCCGCTTCTTCCACATCGACGGCCCCTCGGTCGTCGTGCGGACGCTGCAGCAGCTCGCCCGCCAGGGCAAGGTCGACGGCGCGCTCGTCCAGCAGGCGATCGACAAGTACCGCCTGCACGACGTGACCGCCGGCACCACCGGCAGCGCGGGCGGCGAGAGCTGATCAACCCGTGACGACGGTCCGCCCGGACCACGAGAGCCAGGAGAGCGCGCGCGAGCGTGCGCTCTCCTGGCTCCGTCAGGTGTCCGGAGAACTCTCCACCGCCACGATCAAGCGGCTCGAGGACACGCTCCCCTGGTACAGCGAGATGCCACCGGGGCGCCGCTCCGCCGTGGGCCTCGTCGCCCAGGCCGGCATCACCTCGTTCATCAGCTGGCTCGAGGGCACCGCTTCGACACCGTGGATCGCCGCGGCCGACGTCTTCGGATCCGCCCCGCGGGAACTCCTGCGCTCCGTGAGCCTGCAGCAGACCCTGCAGCTCATCCGCGTCGTGGTGACCGTGGTCGAGGAACGCGCCGCCGACGACGAGATGCTGCAGGAGGCGATCCTCAAGTACTCCCGCGACATCGCGTTCGCTGCCGCCGACGTCTACGCCCGCGCCGCCGAGGCCCGCGGCCTGTGGGACGCCCGGCTCGAAGCGCTCGTGGTCGACTCGATCCTCTCCGGCGAGTACGACGACGAACTGCCCTCCCGCATCGCCGCCCTCGGGTGGCACGGCCACGGCGAGGTCGCGGTGCTCGTCGGCACCGCACCGAAGCAGCTCGAGGTCGACCAGGTCCGGCGCACCGCACGGCACATGGACGCCGACGTGCTCGTCGGGGTCCAGGGATCGCGGCTCGTCGTGGTGATCGGCCGCGCCACCCCGCGCGACGACGTCCCCGAGGGCGAGGAGCCCGTCTCCTTCACGACCATCGCGCAGGCCCTCGAACCACTGTTCGGCGAGGGCCACCTGGTGCTCGGCAACGAGGTCCCCGGAGTCGTCGACGCCTCGACCAGCGCGAAGGCCGCCCTCGCCGGGTTCGCCGTCGCGCGTGCCTGGCGCGGCGTGCCCCGCCCGGCCCTGGCCGACGACCTGCTGCCCGAACGTGCCCTGGCCGGCGACCCGCTCGCCCGGTCCGCCCTGGTGCAGCGCATCTACGTCCCGCTCAAGGACCAGTCCACCGAGCTCCTGCAGACGCTGTGGTGCTACCTGGACACCGGCCGGTCGCTCGAGGCCACGGCGCGTGAGCTCTTCGTGCACCCGAACACCGTGCGCTACCGCCTGCGCCGGGTCGCCGACATCATCGGGTGGGACGCCACGCACGCCCGGGACGCCCTGATCGTGCAGTCGGCGCTCATCCTCGGCGCGATGTCCGAGTCCGCGACCGGCCGCCGCCGCATCACGCCCCGGCGCTAGAGCGCCCCGGACGGTAGAGAACCGACAATGTCCCGCGGGGATTCGTGTGGGAAGTCCACACGGGCCCCGCGGGACGAGAACGCGAGGATTGTCCGGTGATCGTCGTCGTCGCGCCCGGACAGGGCTCCCAGACCCCCGGCTTCCTCGCCCCCTGGCTCGAGGACGCCACCGTTCGTGAACGAGTCGGGCAGTGGTCGGAGTCGATCGGCGTCGACCTCGCCGAGCACGGCACGAACTCCGACGCGGACACCATCAAGGACACCGCGCTCGCACAGCCCCTCATCCTGGCCGCCGGCCTGGTGACCGCCGACGCCCTGCTCGCCGAGGGCCGTCGTGCCCTGGTGGGCGGGGTCGCCGGACACTCGGTGGGCGAGTTCACCGCCGCCGCGGTCGCCGGGATCCTCGAGCCGACCGACGCCGTCGCCCTGGTCGCCGAACGCGGCCGGGCCATGGCCGACGCCGCAGCGCTCGAGCCGACCTCGATGGCCGCCGTCCTCGGTGGCGACGCCGATGCGGTTGCCGCAGCCCTCGCCGAGCACGGCCTCGTGCCCGCGAACCACAACGGTGGCGGCCAGACCGTCGTCGCCGGTGCCGCAGACGCCATCGCCGCCCTCGCCGCCGACCCGCCCGCCAAGGCCCGGGTGATCCCGCTCGCCGTGGCCGGTGCGTTCCACACCCGGTACATGGCCCCCGCCGTCGAACGGGTCGCCCCGGTCGCGGCTGCCGCCACCGTGCAGGACCCGACCCTGCCGATCTGGACCAACGCCGACGGCTCCCGGGTCGACGACGGGCGCCGCTTCGTCGACCTGATGGTCCAGCAGATCGCGAACCCCGTGCACTGGGACGCGGTCATGGAGTCCTTCTCCACCGCCGGCGTGACCGGCATCATCGAGCTCGCCCCCGCCGGTGCCCTCGTCGGCCTGGCGAAGCGCGGCCTCCGCGGCACGCCGACCGTCGCCATCAAGACCCCCGACGACCTGCCTGCAGCGATCGACCTGCTGCAGCGCGCGGGCCAGGAAGCAGACGCAACCGCATGACCGACCCGACCACCCCGACGGACGCCCCCACGGGCCTCCCGACCGGATCCGCGCGCCCGCTGCTCCAGCAGCGTCGCGGCCACGAGTTCACCCGGATCCTGGCGTTCGGCGCCGCCCGCGGCGAGAACGTCGTGCCGAACGACGACCTCGTCGGCCCGATCGACTCGTCCGACGAGTGGATCCGCCAGCGCACCGGCATCATCACCCGCAAGCGCGCGGGCAAGGACGTCGAGGCCGTCGACCTCGCCGAGGCCGCCGCACGCGAGGCCATCGAGAAGGCCGGCATCGAGCCGTCCCAGATCGGCGTCGTGCTCGTGAGCACCGTCACGCACACCGTCGCCACCCCGTCGATGGCGTCGCTGCTCGCCGAGCGCATCGGCGCCACCCCGGCCGCGGCGTACGACATCAGCGCCGCCTGTGCCGGGTACGCCTACGGCATCGCCCAGGCCGACTCGTTCATCAAGTCCGGGCTCGCCGACCACGTGCTGGTCGTCGGGGCCGAGAAGCTCAGCGACGTCGTCGACCCGACCGACCGCTCGATCTCGTTCCTGCTCGGGGACGGTGCCGGCGCCGCCGTGATCGGCCCGAGCGACTTCCCGGGCATCGCCCCCACCATCTGGGGCTCCGACGGCTCGAAGTGGGACGCCATCGGCATGACCGCGACCTACAACGAGTGGGAGGCCGGGGCACCGCGTCCGACCATGCGCCAGGCCGGGCAGACGGTGTTCCGCTGGGCCGTCTGGGAGATGGTCAAGGTCGCCCGCCAGGCGCTCGAGACCGCCGGCGTCCGCCCCGAGGACCTCGCCGCGTTCGTGCCCCACCAGGCGAACATCCGCATCATCGACGAGTTCGCCAAGCAGCTCGGCCTGCCGGAGACGGTGACGATCGCCCGCGACATCACCACCACCGGCAACACCTCCGCCGCGAGCATCCCGCTCGCCACGCACCGCCTGCTCGAGGAGCACCCGGACCTGTCGGGCGGCCTCGCCCTGCAGATCGGCTTCGGCGCCGGACTCGTGTTCGGTGCCCAGGTGGTCGTCCTCCCCTGATCCCCGTCCGGTCGCGCACCCGCGCGCCCGGTCCCCATCCCGACGAGCCTCCGCGCACCCGGACCCCGCGTGCCCTAGGCTGGTCAACGGTCAAACGACACCCCCCTTCAAGGAGAACACTCATGGCCCTGTCCAACGAAGAAGTCCTCGCCGGCCTGGCCGAGCTGATCAACGACGAGACCGGTATCGCCACCGACACCGTCGCCGCCGACAAGTCCTTCACGGACGACCTCGACATCGACTCCATCTCGATGATGACCATCGTGGTCAACGCCGAGGAGAAGTTCGACGTGAAGATCCCGGACGAAGAGGTCAAGAACCTCAAGACCGTGGGCAACGCGGTCGACTACATCGTCAAGGCCCAGGCCTGACACGAGCTTCCTGAGCGCCGCGGCCCGCGGACCCCTGCGGGCCGTGGCGCTCATCTTGTTCACCCCAACGAAAGAGCACGTCGTCCCATGACCAAGAAGACCGTCGTCGTCACCGGGATCGGTGCGATCTCACCCCTCGCCGCGACCGCCCCGGACACCTGGGACGCGCTGCTCGCCGGCAAGTCCGGCATCACCCGCATCGAGGACCCCCGCTACGCCGAGCTCGAACTCCCCGTGGAGTTCGCCGGCCAGGCGCGCCGGTTCCTCACCGACCAGCTCACCCGCCCCGAGTCGAAGCGCCTCGACCCCTCGTCGCAGCTGTCGCTCGTCGCGGCACGGGAGGCCTGGGCCGACGCCGGCATCGACGACGAGTCGGTCGTGCCCGAGCGCCTCATCGTCGACTGGGCGACCGGCATCGGCGGCGTGAACACGCTGCTCGACGCCTGGGACACCCTGCGCGAGAAGGGCCCGCGTCGCGTCCTGCCGATGACGGTCCCGATGCTCATGGCGAACGGCCCCGCCGCCGCCATCGAGATGGAGTTCGGCGCCCGTGGTGGTGCCCGCACCTACCTGTCCGCCTGCGCGTCGTCGACCGAGTCGCTGGCCGAGGCGTACCGGCACATCGCCGACGGCGACGCCGACATCGTCATCACCGGTGGCGCCGAGGCCGCGCTGCACCCGCTCCCGCTGGCCGCGTTCGCCGCGATGCAGGCCCTGTCGCGCCGCAACGACTCCCCCGAGACCGCGTCGCGTCCCTACGACGTCACGCGTGACGGCTTCGTGCTCGGTGACGGCGCAGCGGCGCTCATCCTCGAGTCGAAGGAGCACGCCGAGGCCCGCGGCGCGACGATCTACGCCGAGGTCGCCGGCTCCGGCATCACCTCCGACGCCTTCCACATCACCGCGCCGGACCCCGAGGGCAGCGCCGCCGCCCGTGCGGTCCTGCAGGCCCTCGAGCACGCCGACGCGAGCATCGAGGACGTCGTGCACGTCAACGCGCACGCCACCTCGACCCCCGTCGGTGACGTCGCCGAGTACCACGCGATGCGTCGGGTCTTCGGCGACCACCTGGACGACGTCGTGGTGTCCGCGACCAAGGCCTCGACGGGCCACCTGCTCGGTGGTGCCGGTGCGATCGAGGCGGTCTTCACCGTCCTCGCGCTGCACAACCGCGTCGCCCCGCCGACGATCAACCTGCACGACCAGGACCCGGAGATCGTCATGGACGTGGCCCGCGAGCCGCGTGCGCTGCCCGAGGGCGACCTGCTCGCGGTCAGCAACTCGTTCGGCTTCGGCGGCCACAACGCCGTGGTCGCGTTCCGCAGCGTCTGATCCGTCCCACCCTGCCAGGAGGCCCGTCCCGCGTCGTCGGGGCGGGCTTCCGTCGTTCCGGTGGCCGGTCCGGTGGTCGGCTCAGCCGACGCGGTGCAGCCAGACGACCGGGTTGCCCTCGGCCGCGTGGCGGAAGGGCTCGAGCTCGTCGTCCCAGGCCTGCCCGAGGGCGAGCCGGAGCTCACGGTGCAGCTCGAGGGCGTTGCTGCCCGCGACCTCCATCGCGTAGCGCACCCGGTCCTCGGGGATGACCATGTTGCCCGTGACGTCGGTCTGCGCGTAGAACACGCCGAGGTCGGGCGTGTGCATCCAGCGACCGCCGTCCGAGGCGCTCGTCGGCTCCTCGGTGACCTCGTACCGCAGGTGTTCCCACCCGCGCAGGGCCGACGCGATCGCGGCACCGGCGCCCACCGCACCGGTCCACGTGTACTCGGTCCGGCGCGCACCGTCCTGTGCGGGCTGGTCGAGCCACGAGAAGTTCACGGCGCGGTTCATCGCGCGACCTGCTGCCCATTCGACGTGCGGGCAGAGCGCGCGGGGTGAGGAGTGCACGTAGAGCACTCCTGTCGTCGTTCCGTTCACGGTTCCTCCGATACGTCAGGTGCGACTTCCCCATCGACCTGGTGCGGAGGATCCTGACCCGAGGGGCCACGGAACCATCGGTATGCGATTGTGATGTCCCGACGGGACACGCCCATTATGCAGCGCTGCGGCTGGGAACGGCAAGGAACCGGCACCGATCAGTGCAGGACGGCACCGTCCGCGTCGACCGGGTGTCGCTCCCCCGCCGTGATCGGCACCGGGACGCGGTTGTCCTCCGGTGGGATCGGGCACGCGTACTGGTACGAGAACGCGCACGGCGGCAGGACCAGCAGGTTCCAGTCGAGCTCGACCGTGGTCGCCGTACCGGGGTCGTCGAGGTACAGGAACCGACCCATCGAGTAGGTGCTGCCCGGGTCGTCCTCCGGCAGGGCGCTCGTGGCGTCCTGCACGATGAGCTGCAGCCGCGGGGCTCCGTGGTGGGCAGCCGACCGGACGGCGACGAACCGCACCGTGGCACCACCCACGACGGTCTCGACGTGTCCGGCGACCGGCAGGGCGTCGCCGGCGGCGTCGCGGACGCTGCCACGGGCCTCCAGGGCGTCTCCCGTCAGCGGGACGTACGTGCCGGACGTCACCCAGTCGCCGGACCACGCGAAGCGTGCGATCTGCGCGAAGCGGGCGATCGCCTCGGACGACGGGTCCCAGACGCGCAGGGTGTCGCCGCTGACGGTACCGGCGAAGCCGTCCGGCAGCGCGACGGTCGACGGCACGACGTCGGTGTCCCCGGCCACCAGGACCGTACCGTCGACCGGGACGCCGTCGACGACGACACCGTCGGAGGCCTCGGCCGTCACGGTGAGTCCGCCGACCGCCGGGGCCCACGTCCCGGGGACCGGCCAGACCGGCTGCGGGTGGTCGACGTGCTGGGCGTTCACCAGGGCGAGCGGCCCACGGGCACTGCGCGCCCAGCGGTCACGGTCGTGGACGTGCTCGGCGAAGGCGGCGACGACCGCGTCGTCCGGTGCGCCGGTGCCGCTCGTCACGCCTGCTCCTGGCGGGGGTAGATGACCTTCTGCACGATGATGATGACCGACGCCGCGACGGGCAGCGCCACGAGCGCGCCGAGCACGCCGCCGATCGTGCCGCCCGCGACCGCCGCGATGACCACGAGGGCGCCGGGCACCTGGACGGCTCGCGACATGATGCGCGGGGAGATCAGGTAGGCCTCGACCTGCATGTAGACGAGGTAGTAGATGGCAGCGGCGAGGGCGGTGGCCGGCGACGCGAAGAAGCAGAGCAGCGAGATGACGATCGCGGCGGCGAGCGTGCCGACGAGCGGGATGAGCGAACCGAGGAACGCGAACGACGCGAGCAGCACCGGCAGCGGCGCGCCGATGATGAGCAGGAAGAAGAAGCTCAGGATGCCGTTGATCAGCGCCTGCGACACCTGCCCGACGACGTAGCGGCCGACCGCTTGGGTGATCTGCTCGCTCACGTCGATGAAGTTCTGGCGGCGCGACGCCGGCACGAACCGGTAGGTCGCCCGCTTCATGCCCCGCATCGACGCGAGGAAGTAGAGCATCAGGATGATGACGATGAGCGCCCCGGTGACCCCGGACAGGATGCCGCTGCCGACCGCCAGGATCCCGCCGCCGACGCTGAGCAGGTTGCCCGGCTTCTCGACGAACGACTGCAGCGACTGCAGGGCGTGGTCGATGTCGAACGACCCGGCGAACTGCTTCGACAGGTCCTGCACCCACTGCTGCTGCGAGATGTCCTGCACGATGTCGGGGAAGTTCTGGATCAGGTTCGACGCCTGCTCCACCAGGATCGGCACCACGGCGAACACGATGCCGGCGAAGGCCCCGAGCACCACGACCACCACGATCGTGATGGCCGACCAGCGCGGGATGATCCGCTCGAGGAACGACACGAGCGGGTCGATGCCGAGCGCCAGGAACAGTGCGACCCCGATGTAGACCAGCACCGTGCTGAGCTCGTTGATGATCGCACCGGCGAGCAGCGCGACGAGCACACCGATGGCCCCCATGAACCCGAGGCGGAAGGCGTTCACGCGCACGCCGGTCCCGCCACGGGTCACCTCGAAGGTGACGTTCGGTGTCGGTGCGTGGTCGTCCTGCGACGTGTCGCGCTTCCTTGGCATGTGCACGTAGGGCGGGCGGGACTCGAACCCGCGGATCGTTCGGTTATGAGCCGACTGCCTTGACCAGCTTGGCTACCGCCCCTCGCCGGAGACCCTCAGGCCACCGGCTCACCACGATACAGCGACTCGAACGTCGACAGCGTGCGGTTGATGTCGTGTGCCTCGATCATGGCCAGACTGCGATCCCGCATCGCCACGTACTCCGACTCGGGTGCGGTGAGCACCGTCGTGAGCTTCGCCGCCAGGTCGTCCACGTCCCCCGGGGTGAACAGGTACCCGTTGCCGTCGATCAGGTGCGGCAGCGCCATCGAGTCGGCGGCGACGACGGGCAGCCCCGAGGCCATGCCCTCGAGCGAGGAGATGCTCTGCAGTTCCGCCGTGGACGGCATCGCGAACACCGTCGCGTTGGTCAGGGCCTCCTGCTTGCGCTCGTCGGAGACGAAGCCCAGGAACCGCACGCGGTCCTCGAGCCCGAGCTCCTTCGCCAACGCGGTCAGCTTCGGGATCATCTCGCCGTCGCCGACGATGGTCAGCGTCGCGGACAGCTCGGCGGGCAGCAGCGCCACCGCACGGACCAGCACGTCGAGGTTCTTCTCGGGGGCCACGCGACCCACGAAGACGATGTCGTTGTTGACCGGGCGTCCCTCGCGCGCCACGTACCGGGACGCGTCGATGCCGCACGAGATCGCGAGGACCTGCTGGCCGGCGATGGCCTTCCGCAGGTAGTCGGCGGCCAGGTTCGTCGGCGTCGTGATGGTGTCCGCCAGCCGGTAGGTCTTGGCGGCGTCGCTCCACGCGATCTTCAGGGCGAGGGGCAGCGTCCACTTGCCGAACGGCGTGTACTCGAGCAGGTTCTCCGGCATGAAGTGGTTCGTCGCGATGACCCGGATGCCGCGGTCGTTCGCCTCGTGCACGATGCCGCGGCCGATGACCACGTGCGACTGGATGTGCAGCACGTCGGGCTTGACGGCGTCGAGGATCGGGCCGGTCCACTTCCGGACGCTCCACGGCCACACGAAGCGCAGCCACGGGTGCAGCGGCCACTTGTACGACTTCAGACGGTGCACGACGAGCGTGACGCCATGGTGCTCCTCGTCGAAGGTGCCGTAGTGGCGGCTCGAGGCCGGGGCCACGACGTGCACCTCGTGCCCGCGCTCGGCCAGGCCGACGGCGAGCTGCTCGGCGAAGGTGGCGGCGCCGTTGACGTCGGGGGCGAAGGTGTCCGCTGCGATCAGCACGCGCAACGGTCGGTGACCGCCCGTCGCTTCCGTCGGTCCGGCGGTGGCGGTGGTGGCGTCTCCTGACACGGCTGAGTTCGTCCTCTCGTGGGCGATGGCTGGTCGGCAGTGACGCTATCGCACCAGGATCGACGGTCGCGTCAGCCGCGCGGATGAGGGCGGCGAGCACCTGGTGCGCTGCGAGTGCACCGCCGCGTGCGCGCCGGTCGCCCGCGCCGGCCGGCGTCAGGCCCGGGTCTGCGGGTGGTGCTTGGCGAGCAGGAACACCCCGGTGATGGCGATGCCCGCGGCGACCACGAAGCCCGCGACCGCGAACCACGGCGCCCCCGAGGCCTCGCCGAGCACGATCACGCCGATGCCGACCGCGACGATCGGGTCGATCACCGTCAACCCCGCGATCACGAGGTCGGCCGAGCCGCTCGAGTACGCGTTCTGCACGAAGTACCCACCGAGCGACGCCGCGACGACCACCCCGACGATGGCGAGCACGGTCAACCAGTCGAAGGTGCCGTTCACGAACCGGTTCAGCACCACCTTGGCCAGCGTCGCCACGAACCCGTAGAGCACCCCCGCCCCGACGATGTAGTACAGCGCACTGCGGTGCTTGGCCACCAGACGGAACGACACCAGCACGAGCACCAGCACGACGGCCAGGATCACCAGCACGGTGACGAGCTGCTGACGGGTGATCGCGCTCTCGTGCCCGACGAACGCCGCGATCCCGACGAAGATGCCGACGCCGATGATGCACGTCCACACCGCTCGCCGCGCACGGCGACCCAGCGGCACACCCGACGACCGCGACGAGAACCACGTCGTGATGACGAGGGCGACGGCACCCAGGGGCTGCACGACGATCAGGGGCGCGAACGTGATGCTGATCAGCTGGAGCACCACCGCGATGCCGAGCATGAGCGTGCCGAGCACCCAGTAGCCACTCGAGACGAGCCCGACGACGTGCCGGACACTCAGCCCCTTCGACTGCCGACCGAGACGCGCTTCGACGCGCTGCACCCCGCGGCTCTGGAACTGCGCCCCGAGCGACAGGAACACCGCACCGATCAGCGCCACCGGGATCATCAGCGCCTGGAACGGCGTGAGGTTGCTCACGGCGTCGGGCAGCTGGATGTCCGTCGTCACGCGTCGAGGCTACCGTCCCCCGCCGGATAACCTGGGTGAATGGCCGTTCTCCCGATCCGCATCACCGGCGAACCCGTCCTGCACGAGCGTGCAGCCGAGGTCACCGCGTTCGATGACGACCTCCGCACCCTCGTCGCCGACATGCTCGAGACCATGGACCTGGCACCGGGCGTCGGCCTGGCCGGACCACAGGTGGGCGTCGGCAAGCGCCTGTTCGTGTATTCCTACACCGACGACGACGACGTCCTGCACCGGGGCGCCGCCGTGAACCCCGTCCTGTGGATCACTCCCCCGGTCCCCGAGTCCGTCGAGGAGCTCGACGAGGACGAGGAGTCCGAGGGCTGCCTGTCGATCCCTGGTGAGCGGTTCCCGCTCCGCCGTTCCGAGGGCGCCCTGCTGCGGGCCTTCGACGAGCACGGCACCCCGTTCGAGGTCGAGGCGCACGGCTGGCTGGCCCGGATCTTCCAGCACGAGTACGACCACCTGGACGGCTGGCTCTACGCCGACCGCCTGGTGCACCCCTACGGCAAGCAGGTCGCCAAGGCGATCCGCAAGAGCAGCTGGGGTGGCCCCGGCCAGTCCTGGTTGCCGGGTCGCGACCACCCCGAGGGCTGACGCCCGTCGACGTCGGCACCCGGTGCCGTCCAGCCCGTCGCTGGTCCGGCGGGCGGCCTGGAGGCCCGGCTCAGCCCCGGTAGGCAGCCAGTGCGTCCCGCAGGCGGTCGGTTTCCGGGTGCCCGGGGCAGTACCGAAGGAGCCCGGCGGCCACGTGCGCACCGCGCGCGTCGGCGACCGCCGATGTCCACGGCGCCGAGCCGCGGACCGCGCACGTGCTCGCGAGCTCGACGAGGGTCGCGTCGCCGCGCGCCGCCGCCACCGCGGCCTGCTGCTGGCTCGACGGCACCGACCCGGTCAGGCGCTTTGCCGAGCAGTCGGCGCGCTCGGCCTCCCACACCGCCGAGTAGGTGGTGTAGGTCTCGCTGTCCGATCCGTCGGCGGCGCAGACGAACGCGAAGACCACGGGCGACGCGCCCGAGCCCAGGCCGGTGTCCGAGCTCGTCGGGTCCTCGGACGCGTCGGTGTCCGGGCCGACACTGCTGCAGCCGGTGAGCACCGCCGTCACGGCGACGACGACGCCCAGGAGCGTGAGTCGAGGCGAACGGGAACGGTGCACCTGTGAACGCTAACAGCAAGCGCTGCGGACGACCCGTACGGCGGCTCCTGCGATGATGGTCCGGCATCGCCCTGTCCTGGAGGTCCTCATCCCCCGCCTGCACTCCCGCCCCGTCCGTGCGACGGCCCTCGTGGTCGTCGCCCTGGCTGCTGTGTTCGTCGCCTACTGGCACCTCGGCCGTCCGACCATCGTGAACGACGAGTTCGTGTACCTCCGCGCGAGCTGGGCCTACGTGCACGGGAACTTCTCGCTCAACCTCGAGCACCCGCCGCTCGCGAAGTACGTGTACGGCGTGGCGCAGCTCCTGGTGGGACAGGGCCCGCTCGGGCCGAGGCTGGTGGCTGCGACCGCGATGCTCGGCACGGGTGTCGTCCTGTTCCTCTGGCTGCGACGCGAGGTCGGCTTCTGGACCGGCCTGACCGCGGCGGCGATGTGGTGGCTGACGCCGCGTGGCTCGGGCTCGTCCTGGGCGGAAGCCGGGTCGGTCATCGGTGTCCGCATCGACCGGTTCGCGATGCTCGAACCCCTCATGGTCTTCTTCGCCGTCGCCTCGCTCGCCGCGGCCTGGCGTTGGATGCGGACCGGCAACCGGTGGTGGGTGGCCGCAGCGGGTGCGCTGCTCGCACTGTCCGTGACGTCGAAGGTGTCGACGGCGGTGCTCGTCCTCGCCGTGGGAGCACTCCCCCTGCTGTTCCGTCGGTGGCGCGACCTGGGGGTCGGTGCGCTGTACGGCGGCGTCGCGTTCGTGGTCGTGTTCGTGGTCGTCTACCTGCCGGTCGGGCTCTTCCGGGCCATCGGGCAGATGCTCCGGTTCCAGGCGCAGCAGAACGCCCACGGGCACCCGACGACCATCCTCGGGACGATCTACCCGGCGGCACCGTGGTGGGCGAACTTCGCCTTCCTCGCCGACGGCACGGGCTGGTTGCTGCTCACCGTCCTGACCATCGGTGTGGTCGCCGCCCTCGTCGTCCGACCGGACCGCCTGGTCGCGTACCTCGGCATCGCCCTCGGTGTCTTCCTCGTCTTCTACGTCATCGTCGCCAACGTCTCGCTGCCGTACTACTACGACGCGTGGATGCCGTTCATCATCGCCTTGGCGGCGATCGGGTACGGGCGCCTGGCGACCGTCCGGCCGCCCGTCGGACGCATCACGGCCGCAGTGCTCGTCGCCGCGCTGCTCATCCCCGTCGCACGGCTGGGCGTCGCCGTCGTGCAGACCCGTCCGAGCGGGATCGCTCTGCTCTCGGATGCTCTGAAGGTCCGCGGACACGACTCCGAAGGCGTCCTCTTCAGCCAGTTCAGCGCCAACACCTGGCGCATCTACTTCGGGGACCGTGGCTCCATGCGCCCGGAGAACGGACCGTTCGACGCCGTCGTCGTCGGCTCGGACACCCGGCGGACCATGCCCGAGCAGGTCCGGACGTTCCTCGACGAACACGCTGCAGAACTCCAGCACTTCCGGCTCGACTACCTCGACGTCTACGTGCCCCGACAGGGCATCATCGAGGACAACAACCGGGACGGCACGCTCAGGGTCGAGCCCGACGCTCGCTGACCGCGATCGAGGTTCAGCTGTCCTGTCCGGCGACGACGACGTCCACCGGCGCCTCGAGACGACCGCCGTGTCGTGCGTCCGTGCGGATCTGGCACCGGACGGTCGTCGTGCCGACCGGCGCGGTGACCACACGGTCACTGCAGTTCGGAGAAGTCAGTCCGAGTGGCAGTTCCAGTCGGAGCACGACGCGGACTGCTGTGCCGTCGGTGCTCCGGACCGAGAGCGCTCCGGGTTCCAGTGCTGTGCCCCGGACGCTCATCTGCTCGATCCGAGCGCCCGACAGGTCGGCACCGGAGACGTCTGCACCGTCGATCCGGGCGGAGGAGAGATCAGCGTCCGCGAGCCGGGCTCCGCGCAGATCAGCACCGCGCAGATCGGCGGCGTGCAGATCAGCCTCCCGGAGGTCCGCGCCGCGCAGGTCGGTCGAGCGCAGGTCGGCTCCGAAGAACACGGTCTCGGAGAGGTCTGCGTCACGGAGGTCAGCACCACGCAGGTCTGCGAGCCGGAGGTCGGCCGTCGAGAGATCGACCGATGACAGGTCGGCTCCGGGGCACGCCGTCGCCGTGGCCGGCCCAGGCTCGGACACCACCGCACAACCGTCGACATCGTGACTCGTACCCCCGTCGTCGCCCGGCCTGAGGAAGGCTGCGACACCGATCACCACGACGAAGGCAGCTGAGGCGACTCCGACGCTCACCCCACGGGCGCGACGGGACGCGCTCACGACTCGACCCCGGTCAGCCATCTCGGCAGGACGTCGAGCCCCCAATCGGAGTACCACGCGGCGGAGTGTGCGTAGGGGAAGAACGCGCTCAGCGGGTTGTACAACACGAAGAGCGCGGCGAGCACCACGCCGACCACGGCCGTCGCGACGGAACGCATTCGCGGTCGGAGACGTCGGAGCCACGTCCGGACACCGACCAGGACGACGACCACGGCCAACGGCATCGCTGGCAGCAGGTAGCGACCGGAGAACGCGTACGACTCCCCCAAGTTGACCATCGTGGCGGCGTTGAAGCAGAGGACGGCGAACGTGTAGGTCGCCGCGACCGCGGCGCACCAGGTGAGCGCCGCATCGTGCAGGATCCGTCGGGCCTGCGTCAGCGCGATCCCGATGCCGACGACGGCGTTCGAGGCTCCGAACACGACGACCGACGGGTTCGGACGCCACGGGAACGAGGCGCCCCAGAAGAAGAACAGTGACTGGAAGTAGATCGTCACCCATGACCACAGGAAGGACAGCGGCGCGAATGCCGGCAGCGTTCCGTTCACCTCGGCCAGGTCGTGGGCGCGGGAAGCGGCGTAGTTCCGGCGGAAGATCGCGTAGTCCATGCAATCGGCACGACTGTGCAGGGCAGTACAGGCGGGGTTCACCGCGCGGAACTGCAACAGGTTCAGACCGAGGCGCTCGATCGCGAGAGCGGTCAGCACACCGCCGATCACGAGCAGCACGATCGACTCTCCGGGTCGCGCGCGGAGTCCCCCGACGGCTCGCTGCACCGGGTGCCGCAACCACGACCAGCCGGCGGCGCGGTACCGCAGCAGGATGGCGAAGAACCCTCCCGCGAGCACGAACGGTGCCTGCGAGTACTTCATCAGGAGGGCGAACAGCGCTGCGACGGCCATCCAGGCCAGCGTGCGCAGTCCCCCACCGCGGACGAAACGGACCGCGACGGCGGCGAACACGAAGAGCGCTGCCATGGCCGGGGCGTCGTAGCTCACCGACGCGGCCTGCCAGGTGAACCGCCCCGTGAACGCCGTCGCCACGATCGCGAGCAGCCCGATCGACGCGGGGACGCGAGCGTGCTGGAACAGCGACCGGAGCGCGATGAGCCCCGAAGCTGCCCACAGCACGTCCACGGCACGGAGAACGAAGACGACTTGCTCGTAGTCGAGCCCGATCGCGAGTGCTCCGCGCGCGGGGAACGACATCAGGTAGTGGTACAGGTACAGCGGCGACCGGACGAGCTCGCCCATCCAGAGCTGCGACGGGTCGACCTGCTGCAGGTAGGGGCCCGCGAGCACGGGGCGCTCGGCGTAGAGCAGGATGTTCCAGACGTGCCCTCGCTCGTCCGGGGCCGCGGCCACGTGGACGTGGAACCACCCGGCGAAGGCGAACCCCATGACGACGAAGACCGTCAGCACCACCACGAACGACGCTCGTGACGACAGTGCGACGTCCACCGCCTGCACGACGGACCGCCGCTCCGTTCGCTCCGAACGTCCGAGGCGGGACTCCCGAGTGTTCGTCATGACGGAACGATCGTACAGGGAGCACCGAACGCGCACGACGACAGCAACGCAAAAGGTCCCCACCCCGAAGGGATGAGGACCTGTCGCTCCCCGAGTTGGACTCGAACCAACAACCTGCCGGTTAACAGCCGGCTGCTCTGCCAATTGAGCTATCGAGGATCACTGTCCGCTGGCGAATGACGTGCGAACAACGGGTAACAGCATAGCAGGACGCCGAGGCCCTCCACCGCATCGGACACGCCGCCCGGGCGCGCCGCGCTCCGACGCCCCGGTGTCAGTACCCGGCGACCGGGTCGACGACGCCGACGAAGCCCTCGCCGTCGCCCCCGAGGAACGCCGCGGCGTTGAGCCGGACGCGCTCGGCGAGCAGCGGTGCGACCATCTCCGGGGTGTCGGCCTGGTGCGGGGTGATGATCACGCCGGGCTCCGACCAGAGCGGGTGCCCGTCGGGCAGCGGCTCGGGGTCAGTGACGTCGAGGCCAGCCGCGGCGATCTCCCCCGCGCGCAGGGCGGCGACCAGTGCGTCGGTGTCGACGAGTCCGCCGCGGGCGATGTTCACGAGCCGGGCGGACGGCTTCATGATCCGGAACTGCTCCTCACCGAAGAGCTTCACGGTGCCCGAGGTCATCGCCGCCGCGATCATCACGACGTCGGCGTCGGGCAGGACCCGGTCGAGCTCGTCGGTGGTGACGGTGCGCGCGGCTCCCGGCACGGGCTCGGGCGAGCGGCGCACGACCGTGACGTCGACGTCGAACGGCGCGAGCAGCCGGAGGTACTCGAGGGCGATCCCGCCGGCACCGATCACGACGACGTTCCGCCCGTACAGCGAGACACCCTCGGGCTCGGTCGCCCACGACGACGCACGAGCGCGCTTCTGCAGGACCCGGAGCGTGCCGAGGGTCAACGCGAGCGCGTGCTCGGCGACCGGCTCCGCGTAGGCACCCTTGGCCGAGGTGAACAGCACGCGGTCGCCGTGCTCCTGGATCAGGTGCGCGAAGGCGTCGACGCCGGCGAACGGCAGCTGCACCCAGCCCACCCCCGGCGCCGAGGACAGCGCGTCGGCGAGGCCGGCCGGGTCGCGGGGGTCGAGCCAGACGATCCCGCGGGTGTCGGCGTCGAGCGGCGAGACGGTGCCGCCGGCCTCGGTCACGGCGTCCACGTGCAGGTCCGTCGGCTCCGGCAGCACGGCGACCGGGCCGGGCTGCGGGGCGTCGATCGGCAGCGGTGCACCCGACGTGGGGACGACGGCGCGGTGGCCGCGGGGGCCCTGGGCAGTGGTGCTCACGCGTTCTCCTGACGGTCGGTGCGCGGGCCGGTGCCGGCGGCGAGCGGACGGCGCGGCGCGGACGAACGGCGGGCCGTCGTCGGTGCCGGACGACGCTTCACGCCGCGGGCCGCGGTCGAGGCGAGGGTCTTCACGTAGGGGTCGACGGGGTTGTCGAGGACCTCGTCGAAGGTGCCGAGCCCGACGAGCCGGGCATCGGCCATCACCGCGACGCGGTCGGCGAGGGCGCGGGCCTCGCGCAGGTCGCTGGACACGACGACGGCCGAGAACTGCCGGCCGCGCTGCAGGGTCGCCAGGGCCTCGAGCACGGACTGCCGCACGAGCACGTCGACGCCGCGCGCTGGTTCGTCCGCGACCAGCAGCTGGGGCTCGAGCACGAGCGCCTTCGCCAGGGCGACGCGCTGGCGCTGACCGCTCGAGAGCTCCCACGTGTTCAGGCGCATCGCCCCGAGCGGCAGGTGCACCGCGTCGAGCAGGCGGGCGACGATGAGCCCGGCCTCGCGCCGGTCGAACCGGCGGTCGCGGGCGTAGATCGGTTCGGCGACGGCCTCGCCGACGGTCAGGTCCGGGCTGAGCCGGTCGGCGCCGTCCTGCGGCAGGTACCCGATCCGGCCGCTCAGCCGTTCGAGCTTGCGCGACGAGGGACGGAGGCCCCGGGTCTTCTGGCCGAGCACGGTCAGCTCGCCGCCGACGATGTGCCGACGGAGGGCGCCCTCACCCTCGCCGTGGGATCCGAGCTGGCCCGCGATGGCGGCGGCGAAGGTCGACTTGCCCGATCCCGACTCACCGAGCAGGGCGAGGATCTCCCCCTGCCGGACAGTGAGGCTCACGCCGTCGACGGCCCGGATGGACTCGCCCCCGCGTCCGCCCCGGTACTCGATCGACACGTCGTCCGCGACGACCGCCGGTCCGTTGACCGCGATCATGGGTCCCCTTCCACGCCGCCCCCTGGCGGCGGTTCGCGACGGGCCGCCCTGGCAGGTCCGTCGTGCGTGCAGCAGTGGAGACGACCGCCCTGGAGGCGCGGCGTGCGTCGACGACGCTGGCCGGGCCTCCAGGGCGGGTCACGTCGGGTCAGGACCCGACGTTCTCCAGTCGCTCCAGCGTACGCCGTCGCTCCGCCTGCTCGGCTGGGTCCGGCACCGGCAGCGACGCGAGGAGCCGCTGCGTGTAGGGGTGCTGCGGCGCGCCGAGGACCTGCGCCGTCGTGCCCGTCTCGACCAGGTCACCGCGGTAGAGCACCGCGATCCGGTCGGACAGCGCGCCGACGACCGCGAGGTCGTGGCTGATGAACAGCGAGGCGAAGCCGAGGTCCTGCTGGAGCTCGAGGAAGAGCTCGAGCACCCGGGCCTGCACGGAGACGTCGAGCGCACTCGTCGGCTCGTCGGCGATGAGCAGCTTCGGCCGGAGCGCGAGCGACCGTGCGAGCGACGCGCGCTGGCGCTGCCCACCGGAGAGCTCGTGCGGGTAGCGGTCGCCGTAGGCGGCCGGCAGCTGCACGGCCTCGAGCAGCTCGTCCACCCGCTTGCGCGCGGCACGGGGGCTCGAGACCTCCTTGTGCACGACCAGCGGCTCGGCGACGCACTCGGCGATCGTCAGCAGCGGGTTGAACGAGGTCGCCGGGTCCTGGAACACGAAGCCGATGTCCTTGCGCAGGTGCTTGAAGTCGCGTTCGCGGTACCCGAGCATCTCGGCGCCGAGGACCTTGAGCGAGCCGCCGGTGACCTTCGTCAGGCCCGCCATCGCCCGGCCGATGGTGGTCTTGCCGGAGCCGGACTCCCCCACCAGGCCGAGGACCTCACCGGGACGGATCGCCAGGTCGACGCCCTTGACCGCCTTGAACGCCGGCGAGCCGAGCCGCCCGGGGTACTCGATCTCGAGCCCCTTCGCCTCGACCAGCGGGGTGACGTCCTCGGAGATCGCGGCGCGCCGGGCCACCCCGGTGGACGCCTCGAGCCGGGGCACCGCCGCGAGCAGCCGCTTGGTGTAGTCGGCCTGCGGCGTCGCGAAGAGCGCCGTCGCCATCGCTTCCTCGACGATCTCGCCCTGGTACATCACGGCGACGCGGTCGGCCAGGTCGGCGACCACGCCCATGTTGTGCGTGATGACGACGATCGCGGTGCCGAACTCGTCGCGGCAGCGGCGCAGCAGGTCGAGGATCTCGGCCTGCACCGTGACGTCGAGCGCCGTGGTGGGCTCGTCCGCGATGATGACGCTCGGCTCGAGGGCCAGCGCGCTCGCGATGACCACGCGCTGCTTCTGCCCACCGGAGAACTGGTGCGGGTAGTGGTCGACGCGGGTCTCGGGGTCGGGGATGCCGACGCGGCCGAGGTAGTCGATGGCCTTCGCCCGTGCTTCCTTCTTGGACACGCCGCCGTGGGCACGGAGCCCCTCGGCGATCTGCCACCCGACGGTGAAGACCGGGTTGAGGGCGGTCGACGGCTCCTGGAACACCATCGCGCCGGCGGTCCCGCGGAGCTCGCGGAGCTTCTGCGAGCCGACCGAAACGACGTCGGTGCCGTCGAGCAGCACCGCACCGCCGAGTGTCGCCGTCTCCGGCATGAGCCGCAGCATGCTGCGGGCCGTCACGGACTTGCCGGAGCCGGACTCGCCGACCAGGGCGAGGACCTCGCCGGGGCGGACGTCGAGGCTGACGCCCTTGACCGCGTCGACGGCGCCGCCGTCGGTCGCGAAGGTGACGGTCAGGTCGTCGACGACGACGACCGGCTCGGTGGTGGTGTCGCCCGGTTGCAGGCGGGTGGTCGGGGTCATGCGCCCGTCCCTTCCGTGTCGTTCCCGGCGGTGCGCGTGGACACGAGCTGCTTCAGGCGTCGGCGTGCACGCAGGCGGGGGTCGGAGATGTCGTTCAGGCTCTCGCCGATGAAGGTCACACCGAGCACGAGCACCACGATCGCGACACCCGGGTAGACACCGGTCCACCAGACGCCGCTCGCGACGTCCGAGAGTGCACGGCTCAGGTCGTAGCCCCACTCGGCGCCGGACGTCGGGCCGATGCCGAACCCGAGGAAGCCGAGGCCGGCCAGGGTCAGGATCGCGTCGCTCGCGTTGAGCGTCAGGATGAGCGGCAGCGAACGGGTCGAGTTCCGCAGGACGTGCCGCGTCATGATGCGCCACGGGTTCGTGCCCATCACGCGCGCCGACTCGACGAACGCGTCGTTCTTCAGCCGGACGGCCTCGGCGCGGACCACGCGGAAGTACTGCGGCACGTAGACGACGGTGATCGAGATCGCCGCCGCGATGATGCCGCCCGAGTAGCTCGAGTTGCCGCCGGAGATGACGATGGACACGATGATCGCGAGCAGCAGCGACGGGAACGCGTAGATGGCGTCAGCCACGACCACCAGGACGCGGTCGAGCCAGCCGCCCAGGTACCCGGAGACCATGCCGAGCAGGACACCGACGATGATCGACACGATCACGGCGACGATGACGACGAGCACGGCCGTGCGGGCGCCGTAGAGGACGCGACTGAACACGTCGAAGCCGCCGACCGTCGTGCCCCAGATGTGCTCGGCACTCGGGGCGCCGGTGCGCGGGAAGCTCTGGCCGTCCGCGCCCTGCAGCTGGCCGAAGCCGTACGGGGCGAGCAGCGGCGCGAACACCGCGACGAGCAGGTAGAGGGCGCAGATGACCACGCCGACGATGAGCATGGCGCGCTGCCAGCCGGTGCTCCGGCGCAGCTGGACCACCACGGGGAGCCGCTTCCAGAGCGGCTCGTGGCGGTCGACGAGGGTGGTGTCGGCCATCGTCAGAACCTCACTCTCGGGTCGATCAGGGCGGCGACGACGTCGACGATGAAGTTGGTCACCGCGACGATCACCGCCAGCATCGCGACGATGCCCTGCACCGCGACGAAGTCACGGGCCGACAGGTACTGGTTGAGCTCGAAGCCCAGACCACGCCACCCGAAGGTCGTCTCGGTGAGCACCGAGCCGCCCAGGAGCATCGCGATCTGCAGCCCCATCACGGTGATGATCGGCACGAGGGCCGGACGGAACGCGTGGGTGCGCACCAACCGCGACTCGCGCACACCGCGGGACCGGGCGGCGTCGACGTACTCGGAGCCGAGTGAGCCGATCATGTTCGCGCGCACCAGGCGCAGGAAGATGCCGGCGGTGAGCAGGCCGAGCGTCAGCGCGGGCAGGACTGCGTGCTGCAGCACGTCGCCGATGACCTGGGCGTTGCCGGTGCGGAGCGCGTCGATGATGTAGATGCCGCTCGCGCCGGGGATGCCGTCGAGGATGAGCGACACCCGGGTCGAGGCTCGGTCGCCGAGGGGCAACCAGCCGAGCCACACCGAGAAGACGAGCTTGAGCAGCAGACCGCCGAAGAACACCGGCGTGGCGTACGTCAGGATCGCCAGCGCGCGGAGCAGCACGTCCGGCCACTTGTCACGCGTGTACGCGGCGAGCATGCCGAGGGGGATGCCGAGCACCAGCGCGACGATGAGCGCGTAGAACACGAGCTCCGCGGTCGCACCGCCGTACGTGACGATGATGTCGGTGATCGGACGGTTGTCCGTCGACGAGGTGCCGAAGTCACCGCGCAGGATGTTGCCGAGGTACTCGAAGTACTGCACGAGCACCGGCCGGTCGTACCCGGCGGCGTGCAGGCGTTCCTGCAGCTGGCTCGGCGTGAGTCGGCCGCCGACCGACGCGGTGATCGGGTTCCCGATGACGCGCATCAGGAAGAACACGAGCGTCACCAGGATGAAGACGGTCGGGATGATGAGGAGGAACCTGACGAGGATGTACCGGCCGAGTCCGCCACCACTGTTCTTGGCACTGCGTTGTGCCTGTGGCTTGGTGGGATCGGTGCCGTTCACGTCCTGCGTCGCCTCGGGAGTGCTGAGGGTCACGGGGTGTGTGCCTTTCGTCGCCGTTGCACAGGCACGCGGGCGTCCCTCGTGGGAACGCCCGCGGCCTGCACGTGGGGCTTGGTGCTACTTGCTCAGGGTGGCGTACCGGAACTTGAACGAGGCGTCGAGGGTCAGGCCCTTGACGTCCTTGCCGGCGACCGCGACGGACTTGCCCTGCAGCAGCGGCAGCGTCGAGATCTGGGTGGCCTCGCGCTCCTGGGCCTGCTCGATCAGGTCAGCACGCTTGTCCGGGTCGGACTCGGCCTGCTCCTTCGCGATGAGGTCCTGGATCTCCGGGTCGTCGTAGTGGTTCTGGACGAAGTTCTCCTTGGTGAAGAACGGCGACAGGTAGTTGTCGGCGTCGGAGAAGTCCGGGAACCAGCCGAGCTGGTACACGGGGTAGGCGTCCTTGGTGCGCTCCTGCGCGTAGGTCGTGTAGACCGTCGACTGGATGTTGACGGTGAACAGACCGGAGTCCTCGAGCTGCTGCTTGAGCAGGGCGTACTCGTCGTCCGAGGCCGAACCGTAGTGGTCGGGCGCGTACTGGATGTCGAGCTGCACCTTGCCCGTGACGCCGGCGTCCGACAGCGTCTTCTTCGCCTTGGACACGTCCGCGCCGCCGTCGCCGTCGCCGTACATCTCCTTGAACGGCTGGACCGCGCCGGTCAGGCCGTCCGGGACCATCGAGTACAGCGGGGTGAAGGTGTCGTTGTAGACCTCCTTCGCGAGCTGGGCACGGTCGACCACGTCGGCAGCGGCCTGACGCACGGCCAGGGCCTTCGCCTCGTCGGCGTCGTCCTGCCCGGTGCCGAACGGCTGCGTCTTGAAGTTGAAGACCACGTAGCGGATCTCGCCGCCGGGGCCGTCGGTGACCTTGAGGGAGTCGTCCTTGCGCAGGTCCGAGATGTCGGTCGGCGTCAGGGAGCGGTACGCCACGTCGACGTCGCCCTTCTGCACGGCGAGCTTGAGGTCGGTCTCCTTGGTGTAGTAGCTGGCGGTGACCTCGTCGGTCTTCGCCTTGCCGAGGAGGCCGTCGTACTTCGGGTTCGTCTTGTACTGGATCGTGTCGTTCTCCTTGTAGGAGCTGATCTGGTACTGCCCGGCGAAGGCCTTGCCCTTGACGATGTCGTCGGCACTGGTGAGCTTCGTCGCGCTGAAGACGTCCTCGTCGACGATCGGGCCAGCGGGGCTCGAGAGCACCTGCGGCCAGGTCTGGTCGGCGTGGTCGAGGTTGAACACCACGGTGGTGTCGTCCGGGGTGTCGATGCTCTTGAGGTTGGCCAGCAGCGACTGCGGACCGTTCTCGTTGTTGATCTTCAGTTCGCGGTCGAACGAGAACTTCACGTCGCTCGACGTGAGCTTGTTGCCGTTCGCGAACTCGAGCCCGTCCTTGAGGGTGACCTCGTAGGTGGTCGGGTTCGTGAACTCCGCCTTCGTGGCGATGTCCGGCTCGACGTCCGGGCTCCCCACGGGCGTGTTCATCAGGAACGGGAACACCTGGTTCTGCACGGCGAAGGAGCCGTTGTCGTAGGAACCGGCCGGGTCGAGGGACGTGATCTTGTCCGTCGTCCCGATGCTCAGGCCGTTCAGTTCGGTGTCACTCACGCTGCTGCTCGCGCAGCCGGTCAGCACCAGCGCCGTCGCTGCTGCACCGGCGCCGAGCGCGATGCCGCGCTTGCCCCACTTGGTCACGGATGCCATGTCCGCTGCCTCTCTGGTCATGATTGCAAGAGTCCTGAGCCGGAGGGTGGAACGTCTGTGTGCCCGGCCAGGAACGCTCATTGGTATCACCCTGTCACGGAACAGAACGAACCGGGGGCGATTTGTTTACACCGCTGTAATGCACGGGGCCGCCGCGTGATGCATGATTCCGCCGGAGTCGAGCGGCGCGTCACGCACGAAAGTTGCGTGGTGCAACCGAGGTGGTCCGGCGGTCGAGAGTGCCTGTCGAGCGACGGTTCGTGCGATCACGCCCGCCCGGCCAGGAGGCCCGCCCCGCGTCCGCCGCGCCCCTCACCACCGCCGACCGGTCACGACGCACCGCCCGCCCCACCCCGCGCGGCCACGTCCCGTCGGCCGGACCCCGACGATACGACGCCCTGCGACCACTCGACGCCCCACACACGGCACGTCCCGACCGCTCACGGACCCCCGAGGTCGCACGAACTGCCGCTCGCAGCCCCACCGCGCGACAGTTCGTGCGACCTCGGCGAAGCGCACGCGGCGCGTCGTGCGACCGGGGCGATCCCGCGCACCCGCCAACTGCCGCGAGAAGAGCGCGAAGAGCGCTAGGACGCCTCGGCGTCGGCGCGCAACCGCATCCGCTGCCCGTCGATGTCGACGAGCTGCCGCTGGATCTCGGCGCGACGCTCGGCCTGCTCGTGCGGGTCGGCGCGCTGCAGCTGCCCGAGCAACGAGGCCTTGCGGGCGAGCAGGTCACGCTCGACCAGGGCCACGACGATGCTCCGGCAGTAGGCCGCCAGGTCCTCCGCGTTCCGGGCAGGGATCGGCGCGAGGGCGAGTTCGTGCGTCAGGGTGCGGAGCGGCGCCGGCACGTCGGCGAGCAGCCGGTCGAGCCAGTCCCCCGCGCCGATGACGTCGACGTTGGCGACCACGGCGTCCCGCACCGCGGCGAGCATCGGCGTCGAGAACGTGGCCGACGCGGCGAGCCCGAGCATCGGCGCCCCGACGGACGTGGGCTGCTGCACCATCGCCATCACGGCGTCGCGCTCCATGCGGCTGATCGGGTCGTTCGGCAGCGAGCGGATCCCGGCGACGGGCTCGTCGGGGGAATCGGCCCCGTCGGTGCCGTTCCCGTTGCGGCCGTCGCGCCCGGCGCCTGCGGACCGGTCGTCCTGCCCGGCGGAGCCCGCACGGCGTCGGGCGGTCTCGACCGACCGACGGACCTCGGGGATCTCCATGCCGAGCCAGCCGGCGAGTTCGCGCACGTAGCCCTGCGTCAGCGAGCGGTCGCGGATGCCGGCGAGCACGGGCGCGGCCGCACGCAGGGCACCGACGCGCCCCTCGACGGTCTCGAGGTCGTGGCCGTCGAGCGTGCGACGGATCATGAACTCGAACATCGGGCGCTTGTTCGTGACCAGGCGGCGGATGGCGTCGTCGCCGCGGGCGAGCCGGAGGTCGCACGGGTCGAGCCCGCCGGGTGCCACGGCGACGTAGGTCTGCGCCGCGAAGCGCTGTTCCTCCGCGAAGGCCCGCGAGGCGGCACGCTGCCCGGCCTCGTCGGGGTCGAACGTGAACACGACCTCGCCGTTGGCGTTCGGGTCGGCTCCGGCCAGGTCACCGAGCATCGGGCGCAGCACCTTGATGTGGTCGACACCGAACGACGTGCCGCAGGTGGCGACCGCGGTCGTGACGCCCGCGACGTGACACGCCATCACGTCGGTGTAGCCCTCGACGATGACGACCTGCTTCTGCTTCGAGATGTCGCGGCGGGCCAGGTCGAGCCCGTAGAGCACCTGGCTCTTGTGGTAGATCGGGGTCTCGGGCGTGTTGAGGTACTTGGGGCCCTTGTCGTCCTCGAGCAGGCGGCGCGCCCCGAAGCCGATGGTGGCCCCGGTGACGTCGCGGATCGGCCACATCAGCCGCCCGCGGAACCGGTCGTACGGCGAGCGGTCACCCTGGCTGACGAGGCCGGCGGACACGAGCTCTTCCATCGTGAAGCCGCGACCGCGCAGGTGGTCCTTGAGCATGTCGTAGGACTTCGGCGCGAAGCCGACGCCGAAGTGCTGCGCGGCCGAGGGGTCGAACCCGCGCTCCCCCAGGAACCGGCGGGCGGGGTCGGCGGCGGCCGTGGTGAGCTGCCCCGTGAAGTACTCGAGCGCGGCTTCGTTCGCGGCGATCAGCCGGGCCCGGGTGTTGTAGTCGGTGCGCGGCCCGTCGCCCTCTTCGTAGTGCAGGGTGAAGCCGATCTTCGCGGCCATGCGCTCGACGGCCTCGGCGAAGGTGGTGTGGTCCTGCGCCATGATGAAGCTGAAGACGTCGCCGTCCTCGCCGCATCCGAAGCAGTGGTAGCGGCCGACCTGGGGCCGGACGTGGAACGACGGGGAGCGTTCGTCGTGGAAGGGGCAGAGGCCCTTCATCGACCCGACGCCCGCGTGCTTCAGCGTGACGTAGTCGCCCACGACGTCGGCGATGTTGACACGCGAGCGGACCTCGTCGATGTCGTTCCGCGCGATCCTGCCAGCCACCCCTCGATCCTAGTTCGTGGGACCGACGTCGGCGGACCGGTCAGACGGCGATGTGGACCGGGTCACGGTCACCCACCACCAGACGTCGGTGCCACGCGAGCGCGCCCTGGTCGGTCAGGCTCGCGACCTGGTCGACGACGGCGCGCAGTCGGCCGGCGTCGTCGCCCGCGGCGTGCCAGTCGGCGGCGAAGCCCGGCTCGAGGTCGGACGCACCGGTCGCCGCCAGCGCGTCGAGCAGTTCGGTGAGCACGCGGCGCTGGTCCTCGTACACGGGCTGACGGTCGCCCTGGGTCATCACGAAGGCCGCGACGATGCCCTTGAGCACCGCGATCTCGCCGATGATCTCGGGCGGGGTGACGACCGACGCGGCGAACCGCACGAGCGATCCCGAGGCGTAGGACTCGCGGGTGGCCGTCGTGGCGGTGCGCGCGAAGCGTCCGATCAGCTGCGACGTCAGGTTCTTCAGGCGTGCGGCGTCCCGGCGGGAGCCGTCGTACGCGGTCATCCAGAGCGGCAGCGCGCGCAGGCGGTCGAACGCCTCGAGCAGCTCGTCGCGGCTCAGGTCGTCGCCGACCCAGGCGTGCATGGCGGTCACGATGTCGTTCTCACCGACGCGGTCGCCCAGGGCCGCGACGTCGATGAACCCGGCGACGACGGCGTCCTCGAAGTCGTGCACCGAGTACGCGATGTCGTCGGCGAGGTCCATCACCTGCGCCTCGATGCACCGCTGGCGACGCGGCGCTCCGGCACGGAGCCACTCGAAGGCGTCGTGGTCGTCGTCGTAGAAGCCGAACTTGGTGCGCCCGGACGACGACTCCGACACCCCCTGCGCAGCGGGCCACGGGTACTTGCAGCTGGCGTCCAACGACGCACGGGTCAGGTTGAGCCCGAACGGACGGTCGACGTCGGCGCCGGGCCGGACGCCGTAGACCTTCGGCTCGAGCCGCGTCAACAGCCGGAGCGTCTGCGCGTTGCCCTCGAAGCCACCGATGCCGGTCGCCCAGGCGTTCACCGCGGTCTCGCCGTTGTGCCCGAACGGCGGGTGGCCGATGTCGTGCGCCAGGCACGCCGTGTCGACCACGTCGGGGTCGAGCCCGAGCGAGTCGGCGAGCTCGCGGCCGACCTGCGCGACCTCGAGCGAGTGGGTCAGCCGGTTGCGGGCGAAGTCGAGCCCCGCCGTCGGGCTGAGCACCTGGGTCTTCGCGGCCAGACGCCGGAGCGCACTGGAGTGCAGCAGTCGGGCGCGGTCACGGGCGAAGTCCGACCGGCGGTTGCCGTGCTCTTCGGGGAGCCAGCGCTCCGCGTCCGCCGGGCCGTACGAGGCGGTGGCGCTCATCCGCCGCTGTGGTGCAGCTCGGCGGCGGCCAGGACCTTGCGGAACTCGGAGTCGACGTCGCGGCTCTCGAGCCAGCGGTCGGGCAGGGCGGTGCGCTTCGGGTGCCCGGCACGACCGCGCGGCCCCTCGGCGTCGGCGCCCGGGTACGGCGCGTCGTGGTCGAGCTGGCCGAGGAAGTCGTCGATCTCCTGCAGGCTCGACGCCATCGCCAGGCCGGCCCGGACGTCGCTGCCGATCGGGTACCCCTTGAAGTACCAGGCCACGTGCTTGCGGATGTCGCGGCAGGCGTGCTCTTCGTCGCCGAAGAACTCGACGAGCAGCTCGGCGTGCCGGCGGAACCCGTCGGCGACCTCGCCCAGGGACGGCATGTACCGCAGCCCCTCGCCGCGGAACGCCGCGGCGAGGTCGCCGAACAGCCACGGGCGGCCGAGGCAGCCACGCCCGACGACCACGCCGTCGGCGCCGGTCTCGTCGATCATCCGGAGCGCGTCGGCGGCCGACCAGATGTCGCCGTTGCCGAGGATCGGGATGTCGGTGACGGTCTCCTTCAGGGTGGCGATCGCGGACCAGTCGGCGTGCCCGGAGTAGTGCTCGTTCGCGGTGCGGGCGTGCAGCGAGACCGCGGCGACACCGGCGTCGCGCGCGATGCGGGCGGCGTCGAGGTAGGTCAGGTGGTCCTCGTCGATGCCCTTGCGCATCTTCACCGTGACGGGGACGTCGCCCGCGGCGCGCACGGTCTTGGTGACGAGTTCGCGGTACAGGTCGAGCTTCCAGGGCAGGGCTGCGCCGCCGCCCTTGCGGGTGACCTTGGGCACCGGGCACCCGAAGTTCAGGTCGATGTGGTCGGCACGGTCCTCGCCCACCAGGATCGACGCCGCCTCGGCCACGGTGTTCGGCTCGACGCCGTACAGCTGGATCGATCGCGGGGTCTCGGACTCGTGGTGCTGGATGAGCTGCATCGAGACGGGGGTCCGTTCGACCAGCGCACGCGAGGTGATCATCTCGCACACGTAGAGCCCGGCGCCGTACTCGCGGCAGAGCCGGCGGTAGGCCATGTTCGTGATGCCCGCCATCGGCGCGAGCACGACCGGCACGTCGACCTCGATGGGGCCGATGCGCAGGGGCTTCGCCGGACGGGTCGCCGTCCCGGGTGCGTCAGTGATCGTCATACGTCTCCCATTCTCCCACGTCGGTGCGCGCCGGTAGCGTTCTCCACATGACGACCGACGCCAGCACCCGGTTCGACGCCGACGCCCAGGCCCGTGGCCTGCCGGTCGAGGTGGTCGAGCGCCCGGCCGCGGACTCCCTGCACGAGGCCGCCGGACTGCTCGGCATCGAGCCCGGCGACATCGTCAAGACCCTGGTGGTGAAGCGCCACGACGGCGGGTTCCTGCTCGCCCTGGTGCCCGGCGGCCGCAGCATCGCCTGGAAGAAACTGCGCACGGTCGTCGGCGTGAACAAGCTCTCGATGCCCGACGCCGCCACCGCGCTCGGGGCGTCCGGCTACGAGCGCGGCACCATCACGCCGATCGGCGCCACGGGCGACCTGCCGGTGTACGCCGACGAGCGCATCGTCGGCCGCCGCGTCGCCCTGGGTGCGGGCCGGCACGGGGCGAGCGCCTTCGTCGACGCCGACGCGCTCGTCGCCGCCTACGGCGCGACCGTCGCCGACATCACCGACGAGGAACCGCAGCGCGACTGACGCAGCCGTCAGTCCGGCACCTCGGACCAGTCGCCCTCGGCCCCGGCGAACGAGCCGGCGTCGATCAGGCAGGCGTCGCCCTCGCAGACCGGCGCGCCGCCGGGCGTGACGAGCGTCAGCAACGCGGGACGGGCCTCCAGCCCGGGAACGCCGGAAGCGGCGGAGAGGCCGCGGACGCCCGGCAGCCCCGTGAGCGCGTCCGGCACGGACGGGACCGACGTCACGGCCTGGAGGCGCACCGCGCCCTGGTCGCTGATGGTCATGTCCGTCATCGGGTCACCGCCACGTCCGCGCTCGCGTCGTCCGCGGCGCGCTCAGCCGCCGAGGCGACCTCCTCCGGCGTGGTCTCGCGGAGCGCGACCACCTGGCGGAGCACCTGCTCGAACGCCGTGGGGTCCTGGGCGCCGGAGACGCCGTACTTGCCGTCGATGACGAAGAACGGCACGCCGTTGATCCCGTACGCCTGCGCCTGTGCCTGGTCGGCGCGGACTGCAGCGAGCTGGGCGTCGTCGCGCAGGGTGCTGAGGACCTCGTCGCGGTCGAGACCGATCTCCGCCGCCAGGTCGGCGAGCGAGGACTCCTGTCCGACGTGCTCGCCGCGCTCGAAGTAGGCGGTGAACAGGCGCTCGACCATCTCGAGCTGCTTGCCGTGCTGCTTGGCGAGGTGGATGACCTGGTGGGCCTTCACGGTGTTGGTGTGGTGCATCGCCTCGAAGTCGTACTCGAGGCCGACGCCAGCGGCGATGGACGTGACCTGGTCGAGCATCTGCTGCGCCTGGTCGACGGGCATGCCCTTGTGGCCCGAGAGGAACTCGGCCTCGGTCCCCTCGAAGTCGACGGGGGTGTCCGGGCTCAGCTCGAAGGAGTGGTACTCGACCTCGACGGGACGGCCCTCGCTCGAGGCGCCGAACGCGGCGACGCCGGCCTCGAACTTGCGCTTGCCGATGTAGCACCAGGGGCAGGCGATGTCCGACCAGACATCGACCTTCACGGAGTCGTTCATGCTGACCCCAACGCGCTCGTGCGGCGCGCATTCCCGCAGAACCTGGTTCCGGACACCGCACCGTGGATCTTCGTGGTGCTGTGTCCGGAACCTGGTTCCGACGCGCCGCGACAGCCGCGGAACCCCTACGCGCCGAGCAACCGCTGCGCCAGGTACCCCTGCAGCTGGTCGAGCGAGACGCGCTCCTGGCCCATGGTGTCGCGCTCGCGCACCGTGACGGCCTTGTCCTCGAGCGTGTCGAAGTCGACCGTGATGCAGAACGGCGTGCCGATCTCGTCGTGGCGACGGTACCGACGGCCGATGGCACCGGCGTCATCGAAGTCCACGTTCCAGTTCTTGCGCAGGTCGTCGGCCAGGCCGCGGGCGACGGGCGAGAGCTGCTCGTTGCGCGACAGCGGCAGGACGGCGGCCTTCACCGGGGCCAGGCGCGGGTCGAGGCGAAGGACCGTGCGCTTGTCGACGCCGCCCTTCGCGTTGGGGGCCTCGTCCTCGTGGTACGAGTCGAGCAGGAACGCCATGAGTGCACGGGTCAGCCCGAACGACGGCTCGATGACGTACGGCACGTACTTCTCGTTGGCGGCCTGGTCGAAGAACCGGAGGTCCTGGCCGGACGCCTCGATGTGGTTGTTCAGGTCGAAGTCGGTGCGGTTCGCGACGCCCATCAGCTCGCCCCACTCCGAGCCGGTGAAGCCGAAGCGGTACTCGATGTCGGCGGTGGCGTCGGAGTAGTGCGCCCGCTCGCCGTCCGGCACGTCGAAGCGACGCAGGTTCTCGGGGTCGATGCCGAGATCGGTGTAGAACGCGACCGAGTCGGCGATCCACTGCTCGTAGTGCTCCTGGGCCGAGGCCGGCGGCACGAAGTACTCGATCTCCATCTGCTCGAACTCGCGCGTGCGGAAGATGAAGTTGCCGGGCGTGATCTCGTTGCGGAACGCCTTCCCGACCTGGCCGATGCCGAACGGGGGCTTCATGCGGCTGGTCGTGACGACCTGCGCGAAGTCGACGAAGATGCCCTGGGCCGTCTCGGGGCGCAGGAAGTTCAGGCCCTCTTCGGACTCGACCGGGCCGAGGTAGGTCTTGAGCATCCCGGAGAACTCGCGTGGCTCGGTCCACTCGCCGCGGGTGCCGCAGTTCGGGCAGGCGATCTCGGCCATGCGGCCCTCGGGGTCGCGGCCCTTCTTGGCGACGAACGCCTCGATCAGGTGGTCCTCGCGGAACCGGTGGTGGCAGTGCAGGCACTCCACCAGTGGGTCGGTGAAGGTCGCGACGTGCCCGGAGGCCTCCCACACCTTGCGGGGCAGGATCACCGCGGAGTCGAGGCCGACCATGTCCCCGCGGCCGCGGACGAACCGCTGCCACCACTGGCGCTTGATGTTCTCCTTGAGCTCCACACCGAGGGGCCCGTAGTCCCATGCGGAGCGGGAGCCTCCGTAGATCTCACCCGACTGGAAGACGAAGCCGCGGCGCTTGGCCAGGGCGATGACGCTGTCGAGACGGGAGGGCTGTGCCAAAGGGTGCTCCAGAGGTCGCCGAGCTGGGTGCTCGGTGCGGAAACGGTCCGGGCAAGACTACCGGCGATCCTGGCCCGGGAGGCCCGCCCCGGGTCCGCCCTCCGCGCTCACCTCGCCGACGTGGTCGGCCCCACCCCGCCCAGCGCGGCCACGACGTCGGTCACGTCGGACTCGTCGTTCCACAGGTGGAACGCGATGCGCAGTCGCCCGGCGCGCCCCGAGGCGGTGAGCCCCGCGGCGGTGAGGGCCCGGAGGGCCGACCCGTCGGCGTCCGCGAACGTCACGATCGCCTGCCCGTCGCCCTGCCGAGGCGACCCGAGGGCGTCGCACAGCCGATCCGCGAGACCGGTGGCGTGCCTCCAGACCGCCTGCTGGTCGAGCGCGACCGCGTGCTCGAGCGCGGCCACGGCACCGGGCCACGCCTGCCAGGCCGGCGACACGTCGAAGCGACGCGCGTCGTCGGCCAGGTGCATGGCGGGGCCGTAGCAGGAGGACCAGACGTCCGCTCCGGCATACCAACCGGCCTGCACCGGGCGGAGTCGGCCGAGGGCGGTGTCGGAGAGCGTCATGAAGGCGACGCCGCGCGGCGCGCAGAGCCACTTGTAGGTGTGCGTGAGCGTCACGTCGAACGGGGCGGCGTCGACGGGCAGGACGCCGGCGGCCTGCGTGAGGTCGCAGAGGGTCAGGGCGCCGACACGTCGAGCGGCGGCCACGACCGGGTCGGGATCGGTGACCACGCCGGTGGCGGACTGCACCGCGGACCACGCGACGAGGGCGGTCTCGGGCCCGACCGAGGCGGCGAGCCGGTCCAGCGGGACGCTCCGGACCCGGACGCCGCGGTGTGCCTGGGCGAGGAACGGGAAGACGACCGAGCTGAAGTCGCCGTCGGGGACGACCACCTCGGCGCCGGCCGGCAGCGCGTCGGCGACGACCGCGGCCATCACCGACGTCTGCGAGCCCGTCGCGACGCGCTCCGCCGTGACGCCGACCAGCGCGGCGAAGAGCGCACGTCCCTGCTCGACCAGCGCGCCGTACCGGGCGGGCGACGTCTCGGCCCGGGACCACGCGTCGAGGTCGGCGCGCTGGGCGGCGAGGGTGCCGCGGGTCGGCAGGCCCGCGGTGCACGCCGCCAGGTAGCCGCGGCCGGCGGGGAAGGAGTCCATGCGGACAGCGTCCCGGTTCCCGACCCATCACACCAGGGCCGATCCGTTGTGCCACCGATAACATCGGATGATGGACGAGATCGATCCCCAGTTGCTCCTGGTCCTGCGTGCCGTGGCCGACGGCGGGTCGATCACCCGCGCTGCCGCCGCACTCGGGTCGAGCCAGCCGGCCGTCAGCCAGCTGTTGGCCCGGGCCGAGCAGCGTCTCGGGCACGCGCTCGTCCTGCGCGGCGGGCGGGGCGCGACCCTCACGCACGCGGGGCAGGTGCTCGCCGACCACGCCCTGCACGTCCAGGCCGCGCTGACCGCGGCGCGCGAGGACCTCGACGCCGTCGGCGGACTCAGCCGTGGCCGGGTGCGACTGGCCGGGTTCCCGAGCGCGTCCTCCGCCCTCGTGCCCGCGGTGCTGGCCCGGATGGCGGCGACGGCGCCCGGCGTGACGACCTCGTACGTCGAGGTCGAGCCACCCGAGGCACTCGACCTGCTGCGCGGCGGAGAGGTCGACGTCGCCCTCACCTTCACCTACGTCGGCGACGAGGTCGGGACCGCCCCGGACCCCGGCCTCGTCACCCGGGCGCTCGGTCGCGACCCGCTCGCGCTGGTGACGCCGGTCGAGCCAGGAGGCTCTGCGCGACTCCGCCCCGCCGGCTCCACCGTCGTGGACCTCGCGTCCCACCGCGACGCCCGGTGGATCGGGGGCTGCCCGCGGTGCCGTGGGCACCTGCTCGCATCGTGCGCGAGCGCGGGGTTCACGCCGGACATCGTGCTGGAGACGGACAACGCGGCCGCGGTGGTGGGGCTCGTCGCCGCCGGGCTCGGGGTGGCGCTGCTCCCCCGGCTGGCACTCGCGACGACGGTCATCCCCGCCGGTGTCGCGATCGACCCTGTGGACGACGAGCTGGCCCGGCGCGTCGAGGTCGTCGTCGCGCGTGGTGCCGATCGTGTACCGAGCGTCCGTGTGGCGCTCGACGCGGTGCGCTCGGCCGGCCACCTGCTCGAGGGGCCGCTGCCGGGCTGAGGGGGCGGGCTCGGGGCTCGGGGGCTCGGGCTTGGGCTTGGGCTTGGGCTTGGGCTTGGGCTTGGGCTTGGGCTGGGGCTACGCCGTCGGGGCGTCGACCGCGCCGCCGTACCGTCGGTCGCGGCTGGCGTACTCCTCGATCGCACCCCACAGGTCGGTGCGACGGAAGTCCGGCCAGAGCCGGTCGAGGAACACCATCTCGGCGTAGGCGGACTGCCACAGCAGGAAGTTGCTCGTGCGCTGCTCCCCCGAGCTCCGGAGGAACAGGTCGACGTCGGGCAGCTCGGGCACGTACAGCCGCTTCGCCAGGGCCTTCTCGGTGACCTGGCTCGGCTTCAGGCGTCCGGCTGCGACGTCCTCGACCATGCCCCGCACGGCGTCGACGATCTCGTTCCGGCCGCCGTAGTTCACGCACATCGTCAGCGTGAGGACGTCGTTGCCCGCGGTCATCCGCTCGGCGGTCTCGAGCTCGTCGATGACGCTCCGCCACAGCCGCGGACGCCGACCGGCCCACCGCACCCTGACGCCCCACTGGTGCAGCTGGTCACGGCGACGGCGGATGACGTCGCGGTTGAAGCCCATCAGGAACCGGACCTCTTCCGGGGAGCGCTTCCAGTTCTCCGTCGAGAACGCGTACGCCGACACGTGCCCGACGCCGATCTGGATCGCCCCGGCGACGACGTCGAGCAGGGAGGCCTCGCCCGCCTTGTGCCCCTCGATCCGGGTGAGGCCGCGGCCGTTCGCCCACCGGCCGTTGCCGTCCATGACGATGGCCACGTGCTCCGGCACGAACCGGGCCGGGATCGCCGGGGGCGTCTCGCCGGTCCAGTCGATCGGGCGGAACGGTTCGACGTCGTCGGGGCGGCGGGGGCTCATGCGGTGGGGGCTCCTTCGACAGCGGGGTCGGGCTCGGGCACGGCGGGTGCCGGGGTCGAGGCCACCGCACGTGCTGTCGCCTCGGGTCCGCCGTGGGTCTGCGGCACCGGCATCGGGTGTTCGGAGCGGTCGACGTGCGGCAGGGACCGGAGCGATCGTTCCAGGTGCCACTGGGCGTAGGCCGCGACCACGCCGGAGGCCCGCGAACGCGTCCGCTCGTCGGTGGCGTCGACCGTCGCCCAGTCACCGGCGAGCAGGGAGCCGAGCACCCCGAGCGTCGCCGGGTCGAGCCGCGGGGTCCCCGGGGGTGCCGCGCGGTCGGCGACGACACCACCGAGCTGCACCACGAACGCCGAGTGCGGGCCGGGCTCCCCCGTCACCGCACAGTCGCTGAACGAGGGCGCCCACCCCGCGATGCTCATCGCGCGGAGCAGGTACGAGTCGAGGGTCGCGCTGGACTGGTGCTCACCACGCGACAACGAGCGGAGCGCCCCGACGAGCAACAGGTACTGCTGCAGCCCGGCGTCGGCCTCGCTCAGTCGGTCGGCGGTCTCCACCATGGCGCTGGCCGCGGTGTACGCGCCGTAGTCGGCGACGATCTGGGCCCCGTACGCGCCGAGGGACTCCGCCTGGGTGACGATGTCGAGCGACCGGCCCTCGTAGAACTGGGCGTCGACGACCATGAACGGCTCGAGGCGGCTGCCGAACTTCGACGCGGTCCGCCGCACGCCCTTGGCCACGGCGCGGATCTTGCCGTGCTGCCGCGAGAGCATCGTGACGATGCGGTCGGCTTCACCGAGCTTGTGGGTGCGCAACACGACGCACTCGTCCCGGTACAGCGGCATGCCCCCAGTATCCCCCGCCCCGCCGACAGCCGCGTGCGGTGCGGGCGGAGGCCCGGATATACCGAGTGGAATCGGGCGTACCTGGTCGGAAGGAACGACCAGGTACGCCCGATTCGACCTGCCATCGCGCGTGACGGGGGAACGACCGGGCACAGACAGGAGGCGCAGTGCGGGACGGACCCGGCACCGCGCCTCCAGGCCTGGTCGCGTCTCAGGCGGAGACGAGCTCCGGCGCGTCGGCACCCGCTGCGGCACCCGCGCGCACCGCGCGGTTCACCGCGGACACGATCGCCTTGAGCGACGCCGTCGAGATGTCGGCGTCGATGCCGACGCCCCACAGGCGCACGCCGTCGACGTCGAGCTCGACGTAGGACGCCGCCTTCGCGTCACCGGAGGCGCTCATCGTGTGCTCCGAGTAGTCGTACAGCGTGACCTGGACGCCCTGCTCGGCGAGCACCTTGAGGAACGCGTCGATGGGACCGGTGCCGACGGCCTCGGCCGTGACCGCACCCTCGTCGACCCGGAGTGCCACGGACAGCGAGGTCGTTCCCTCGAAGTCGCTCGACGTCGCCGTCTTGGTGAGCTCGTACCGGCCCCACTTCTCGTCGTCGATCGACGCGGGCAGGTACTCGTCCTGGAACACGTCCCAGATGCGCTGCGACGAGAACTCGCCGCCCTCGGTGTCGGTGTGCCGCTGGACGACGCCGGAGAACTCGATCTGCAGCTTGCGGGGCAGGTCGAGGGCGTGGTCGGTCTTGAGTAGGTAGGCGACGCCGCCCTTGCCGGACTGCGAGTTGACGCGGATGACGGCCTCGTACGACCGGCCGATGTCCTTCGGGTCGACGGGCAGGTACGGCACCGCCCACTCGATCTCGTCGATGTCCTTGCCCGCGGCTGCGGCCTTCGCCTTCATCGCCTCGAAGCCCTTGTTGATGGCGTCCTGGTGCGAGCCGCTGAACGCCGTGTACACGAGGTCACCCGCCCACGGCTGGCGCTCCGGCACCGGCAGCTGGTTGCAGTACTCGACGGTGCGCTTCACCTGGTCGATGTCGGCGAACGAGATCTCCGGGTCGATGCCCTGCGTGAACAGGTTCATCCCGAGGGCGACCAGGTCCACGTTGCCGGTGCGCTCACCGTTGCCGAACAGGCAGCCCTCGATGCGGTCGGCGCCGGCCATGTAGCCGAGCTCGGCGGCCGCCACCGCGGTGCCCCGGTCGTTGTGCGGGTGCAGCGACAGGATGACGTCCTCGCGGTGGGCGAGGCGGCGGGACATCCACTCGATCGAGTCGGCGTAGACGTTCGGCGTGGCCATCTCGACGGTCGCGGGGAGGTTGATGATGACCTTGCGCTCGGGCGTCGGCTCGAAGACCTCGAGGACGGCGTTGCAGATCTCCAGTGCGACCTCGAGCTCGGTGCCCGTGTAGGACTCCGGCGAGTACTCGTAGTAGATCGTCGTGTCGTGCTGCAGCGTCGCCTCGGCCGCCTTGCAGAGCTTCGCACCGGCGACCGCGATGTCCACGACACCCTGCACGTCGGTGCGGAAGACGACCTCGCGCTGCACGATGCTCGTGGAGTTGTACAGGTGGACGATGGCCTGCTTCGCGCCGTCGATCGCCTCGTAGGTGCGCTGGATGAGGTGCTCGCGCGCCTGGGTCAGCACCTGGATCGTGACGTCGTCGGGGATCGCGCCCTCGTCGATCAGCGACCGGACGAAGTCGAAGTCGGTCTGCGAGGCGCTCGGGAACCCGACCTCGATCTCCTTGTAGCCCATCCGGACGAGGAGGTCGAACATCGCCCGCTTGCGCTCGGCGTCCATCGGGTCGATGAGGGCCTGGTTGCCGTCACGCAGGTCGACCGCACACCAGCGCGGTGCCTTGTCGATGCGCTTCGTGGGCCAGGTCCGGTCCGGCAGGTCGACGGTGATCTGCTCGTGGAACGGGACGTACTTGTGGATCGGCATCCCGGAGGGCTGCTGGGTGTTCTGCATCGTTCTTCGCTTTCGTCGCGTGTGCGTGAGCTGTTGTGGTGCGGCCACGACGGACTCCGCGACGAGGTGGGCCGGAGTGTCAGGCCTCGTCGCGGCAGCGAAGGAGGAGGAGTGCCGAGTACATCGAGACCCACGGTAGCACCGGAGCAGCGGGCTGGCGCAAGCGTGTGACGCGGGACTGCCCGCTGCTTCCGAACGGGGCGCCGGGAGGGGTGCCGGGTGGGGTGCCGTGTGAGGTGCCGAGTGGTCGGGACATGCCGCGGGCCGGTCGCCGAGTGGTCACGTTGTGTCGTCCGGGCCGCGTCTGGACGACGGTTCGTGACACCTCGGCGGACGTGAGCGGCGTGGCGGGGCCGGGCAGGGCACGTCGGCGCGACCACACGACGGACGGGAGGCCCGGTGCCAGCTGGCACCGGGCCTCCCGTGTCGTCGCATGGTGCGACCAGGGCGACGCGTCAGTCGACCGCGAGCGCCTCGGTCGGCGGGACGCGCATCGCGCGCCGCACCGGCGCGATGGTGGCGACGACCGCCAGGACCAGCGCGCCGATCACCACGATGCCGATGGTCAGCGGCGGCAGCACCGGTGCCACGGGCGTCCCGAGCGAGCCGAGCAGCGTCTGCCCGCCGACCCAGCCGTAGAGCGTGCCGAGTGCGAGCCCCGAGACGACGGCCGCGACGACCATCTGCGCGGCCTCGGTCACGATCATCCGTCGGACCTGCGCACCGGTGAGGCCGAGCACCCGCAGCAGCCCGAGTTCGCGTCGACGCTGGAGCACCCCGAGCGCCAGGGCGTTGACGACCCCGACGGCGGCGATCACGGCGGAGAACCCGACGACCACGCTGACGACGGCGTTGATCTGCACGAAGAGGTCGCGCTGCGCCTCGATCATCTCGGGGGTGGCGCTCCCCGCGCTCATGGCCCGCATCTCGGTCTCGAGCACGTGCTGCATGATGCCGAGCGCGACCGCGAAGGTGACGAGCAGGGTGACGCCGATGACGAGCCCGATCGTCGCCCGCGAGGACCGCCCCGGTGCCCGCATCGCGTTCCGTCCGGCGAGCAGGACGACGGGATCGTTCGAGCCGATGCGGCCGATCAGCTGCAGCACGGGCGGCATCACGATCGTCGCCCCCACGGCGACCCCCGCGAAGGACACGAACCCGCCGAGCGCCGCCGGCAGGACCGCGATCGGGGACAGCGAGCTCACCGCGAGCCCGAGCAGCATCAGCACCGCGCCGCCGGCCATGAGCACGATCGACCAGACCTTGCGGGCCGTGCCGGACCGGACGTCGTCGTGGCTCGGCTCGACGGACGACGACAGCGCTTCGAGCGGGGTGACGGTGAGCACGCGGCGTGACCCGGCAGCGAAGGCACCCCAGGTGGCGAGGACGACGGCCACGACCGGCAGGACGAGCTCCCACGGCACGTACGTGTACTCGGCCTCGGGCAGGACCCCGTTGCCCCGCAGGACGATGACGAACAGGGCCGAGAGCGCAGTCCCCACGACGGCGCCGATGACCCCGCCGAGCACGCCGACCACCAGGCCGGTGCGGGTGATCCGCGCCCGCAGGGTCGCACCGGTCGCGCCGACGAGCCGCTGGAGGGCGATGATCCGGGTCTGTCCGGCGATCAGGGTGGCGCAGGTGTTCGCGGTGACGATCGCGCCGACGTAGAGCGCGATGCCGAGGAACAGCCACCCGACCACCGACAGGATCGCCTTGATCGGTCCGAGGTCGGCGACCCCGGCGGCTCGGAGCGCCTCGGTCACGATCCCGGGTGCGATGACGAGGGCGGAACCGAACGTGGTGCCGAGGGCGGCGACCAGGACGGTGGGAGCGAAGGAGCGGACGCCGTTCACGCTGCTGCCTCCATCCCGAGCATCGTCGTGGAGATCGCGCCGGCGTCCATCGCCGGGCGGTCGGCGACGATCCGGCCGTCGGCCAGGAACAGGATGCGGTCGGCGTTCGAGGCCGCCACCGGGTCGTGCGTGACCATGACGACGCTCTGCCCCCACTCCTGGACGGCACCGCGGAGGATCGCGAGCACGTCGCGCCCCGTGCGGGAGTCGAGCGCGCCGGTCGGCTCGTCGGCGACGACCACCGCCGGCCGCGAAGCGAGCGCCCGTGCGATGGCGACGCGCTGCTGCTGCCCGCCGGAGAGCTGGTGTGGACGGTGCGTCAGCCGGTTGCCGAGCCCGAGCATCTCGACCAGCCGGTCGATCCAGGCGGTCTCCTCGTGCGAGGGCTTGTGCCCACCGAGCAGGAACGGCAGCCGGATGTTCTCGCTGACGTCGAGCGTCGGGACGAGGTTGAACGACTGGAACACGAACCCCAGCCGACGACGACGCAACTCGGTGAGGTCCTTGTCGCCCAGGGCCGTGATGTCGACGCCGTCGATCTGGATCCGACCGGTGGACACGGCGTCGAGGCCGGCCGCGACGTGCATGAGCGTCGACTTGCCGGACCCGGACGGGCCCATCACCGCGGTGAACTCCCCCGCGCCGATGTCGACGCTGACGTCGTCGAGCGCGGTCACACGTCGGGCGTCGTCGCCGTAGTGCTTGGACACGTGGTCGAGGCGGATGATCGGGGCGTGGCTCGTGGTCATGCATCCACGATGGCGGTCAGGGGTCCCGCCCCGCGTCGCCCGCTCGGCTCCTGTGGATCGTCCGCTCGGCTCGGTTGCCTGTGGAGGGGTCATCCCCCCGGATGACCCGGCGTCAGTCGGCCTTCGTGACGAGTCCGTGCTCGTGGGCGAAGACGACGAGTCGCACCCGGTCGCGGAGCTCGAGCTTCGTCAGGACCCGCGAGATGTGCGTCTTGACGGTCGCCTCGCTGACGTACTCGTGCTGCGCGATCTCGCTGTTGCTGAACCCACGGGCGGCCAGGTCGAAGATCTCGCGCTCACGCGGGGTGAGGTCGGCGAAGGCCGCGGGGACGGCGGCGGCGCGGCCGACCGAGTCGTCGTAGCGTCGCAGGAGCTCCCGCGTGGCCGACGCGGCGAACACCGCGGTGCCGGCGTGCACGGTCCGGACCGCCGCGAGCAGGAACTCGGGGTCGGCGTCCTTGAGCACGAACCCGCTCGCACCGGCGCGGATGGCCTTGGCTGCGGCCTCGTCGAAGTCGAACGTGGTCAGCACGAGCACCTTCGCGCCGTCGGTGCCGGACTGCTCGACGATGTGGCCGGTCGCCGTGATGCCGTCCATCACGGGCATCCGGACGTCCATCAGCACGACGTCGGGACGGGTGCGTCGGACGAGTTCGACCCCCTCGGCACCGTCGCCAGCCTCGCCGACGAACCGCAGGTCGGGCTGCGAGTCGATGAGCATCCGGATGCCGGTGCGGAAGAGCGCCTGGTCGTCGACGAGGGCGACACGGATCCGGTGCTCGTCGGTCGGGATCGTGGTCATCGGGCGGTGCGCTCCTGCTCGGTCGGGGTGATCCGGCCCCGGGGCATCTGCCCGCTGGCCGGGACGGTCGGCATCCGGACGGCGACCGCGAAGTCGTCCCCTCGGGCCCCGGCGGTCATGGTGCCGCCGGTCATCACGGCGCGCTCGCGCATGCCGACCAGGCCGTGGCCCGTGCCGGGGCCGCGGACGCCGTCGTCGGCACGACGGTTCACGACGGCGATCTCGACCGTGTCCGGCCGGTAGGTCAGGGCGGCACGCACCGGGCTGCCGGGTTCTCCGTGCTTGTACGCGTTCGTCAGGCTCTCCTGCACGATCCGGTAGACGGCGAGCTGCGTGGTGGTGGGCAGCCCGGTGGGGTCGCCCTCGCGTTCCACCCGTACGTCGAGCCCGAGCTGTCGCATCTCGTCGACGAGCCGGTCGATGTCGTCGATCTCGGGCGTCGGCGCGGTCCCCTGCTCGTGCCGGAGCGCGCCGAGGAGTTCGCGCACGTCGCCGAGGGCTCGCCGGGCCGTGGCGGAGATGGTGCTGAGTGCCTGGTCGGCGACGGCGGGGTCGGCCTTCAGGGCGTACCGGGCGCCGTCGGACTGCGCGATGACCACCGCGAGCGAGTGCGCGACGATGTCGTGCATGTCGCGGGCGATCCGCACGCGCTCCTGCTCGACCGCGACGGCCCGGTCGGCCCGCGCGGCGTCACGTTCGGCGAGCAGCTGGGCCTCGCGACTCATGCTCGCCGAGCGACGGGTCCGGACCACGAGTCCGGCGAGCCACGGCAGGAGCAGGAGGAGCAGGACGACGGCGAAGAACGAGAGCGTGACCTGCAGGGACTCCTGCAGTGGCGTGGAGGCGGTCTCGTAGGTGAGCCGGTTCTGGTAGTCGTCGAAGCCCATGTACGCCGCCGCGGCCACGGACCCGACGATCGCCGACACGAGCCCGGCCAGCCGTACACGGCGGCTGCCGTACGCGCTCGTCGTGTACATGACGCCGGCGATGAACGCGTTCGACACGTCCGGCACCTGCAGGGTGACCATCTCGAAGAACGCGAACACCCACGCCACGGCCAGGGCGAGCCCGGGTGACAGGCGCCGGAGTGCCAGGGCGGCGGTCATCCCGACGACGGTGACCACGGACAACGGCCCGTCGATCCCGCGCCCGCTGGCGACCAGCACGAGGCCGCCGAGCAGCACGGCGATCAGCAGGTCGGTGATGACCTGCGCGCGCAGCATGGGACGGAACACCCGTCCACGGTACGGCGGGCCGCTCGTCCCCGCGTCCCTCGCCCGGATGACCCGGGGTGCGAGCGGCGGACGGTCAGAAGCCGAGGCGTCCGAGCTGCTTCGGATCACGCTGCCACTCCTTGGCCACCTTCACGCGGATGTTCAGGTAGACGTGCCGGCCGCCGAGCAACGACTCGATCTCGACCCGGGCCCGCGAACCGACGTCCTTCAGGCGCTCGCCCTTGTGTCCGATGACGATCGCCTTCTGGCTGTCCCGCTCGACGAACAGGTTCGCGAAGATGCGCAGGGGGCCGTCGGCGTCCTCGTCGGCGTCGGGCTCGACGATGTCCTCGATGACGACGGCGAGCGAGTGCGGCAGCTCGTCACGGACGCCCTCGAGCGCGGCCTCGCGGATGAGCTCGCCGATGCGCTCCTCGTCGGTCTCCTCGGTCACCGCGCTCGAGTCGTACAGCTGCGGCGACTCGGGCAGCAGGCTCGTGACGACGCCCAGCAGGTCTTCGAGCTGCATGCCCCGGGTGCCCGAGGTCGGCACCACGGCGTCCCAGTCGCGGAGCTTCGAGACGGCCAGCAGCTGCTCACCGACACGGTCCTTCGAGGCGCTGTCGATCTTCGTGACGATCGCGATCTTCTTGGCGCGCGGGTACTGGTCGAGCGTGTCGTTGATGAACCGGTCACCGGGACCGACGGGCTCGTTCGCCGGCACGCAGAACCCGATCACGTCGACGTCGCCGAGGGTGGACTGCACGAGGTCGTTGAGCCGTTCGCCGAGCAGGGTGCGCGGACGGTGCACGCCCGGGGTGTCGACGATGATCACCTGGCCGTCGGGCCGGTGCACGATCCCGCGGATGGCGCGCCGGGTGGTCTGCGGCTTCGACGAGGTGATGGCGACCTTCTCGCCCACCAGGGCGTTGGTCAGCGTCGACTTGCCGACGTTCGGACGGCCGACGAACGAGACGAAGCCCGCGCGGTAGGGCTTGTCCGAGCCGGCCTGGGTGGTGTCGGTGTCGGTCATGCGTGCGTGGTTCCCGTCGTGGTGGGTTCGGCGTCGTCGAAGGCGTCCTCGACGTCGGCCAGGGCGTGGGTGCGCTCGGCGAGCACGGTGATGAGGTGGCGGCGCTTGCCCTCGACCCGGTCGGCGGTCAGGACGACCCCGGACACGGTGACGGTGTCGCCGGAGACGGCCAGGTGTCCGAGCTCCTTGGTGAGCAGGCCACCGGCGGTGTCGACGTCGTCGTCGTCGAGCTCGATGCCGAACAGGTCGCCGAGCTCGTCGATCGGCAGTCGGGCGGAGATCCGCCAGATGCCCGGTTCGACCTCGGTCCGGTCGACGACGGCGCGGTCGTACTCGTCGGAGATGTCCCCGACGAGCTCTTCGATGAGGTCCTCCATGGTCACGAGCCCGGCGACACCGCCGTACTCGTCGACCACCAGCACCAGGTGGTTCTTGGCGACCTGCATGTGCCGCAGGGTGTCGTCGGCGTGCTTCGACTCCGGCACGAACTCGGCGGGCCGCAGCAGCCGGCTGACCCGCTCACTGCGGGACGTCGGCCGTTCGTACAGCGACCGCGCGACGTCGCGAAGGTAGAGCACGCCCCGCACGTCGTCGCTGTCCTTGCCCGTCACCGGCATCCGGGACACCCCGGCGGCCAGGAACTGCTCCATGGCCGCGGCGAGCGTCTCGGCACCGTCGACGGTGAGCATGTCCGTGCGGGGCACCATGACCTCACGCACCAGGGTGTCGCTGAACTCGAACACCGAGTGGATGAGTTCGCGGTCCTCGTCCTCGAGCACGTTGCTCTCGGTGGCCTCGTCGACCAGCGAGAGCAGCTGCTCCTCGCTCGACACGGTGGAGGCGCTCCGGCCGCGGCCGGGGGTGACCCGGTCGCCGATCCGGACGAGCAGCCCGGCCAGCGGGCCGAGCACGATGCGGACCCCACGGACGATGCCGCCGGTCGCACCGATCAGCCGCTCGGCGTGGGCGCGTCCGACGCTGCGGGGGCTCGACCCGACCAGCACGAACGACACCGCGGTCATGATCGCGGCGGAGAGCACGAGCGCGAGCCACCAGCTGTCGAAGGCACGCACGAGGGCGATCGTCACGAGCACCGCGGCCGCGGTCTCGGCGAGGACGCGGAAGAAGTTCAGCGCGTTGACGTGCGCCCCGACGTCGTCCGCGATCGCCTCGATGGCGCGGCGGCGTTTGTTGCCCCTGGCGATCTCCTCGAGGTCGGCACGGGAGACCACCGAGAGCGCGGCGTCGCTCGCGGCGAGGAGCCCGCCGAGCACGACGAGCCCCAGCGCCACCGCGAGGAGTCCGGCGACGACGACCACCGGCTACCGCCCTCGGTGCTGGGCGGCGAAGGCGGTCAGGATCTCGCCCTGGATGCCGAACATCTCGGCCTTCTCGTCGGGCTCGGCGTGGTCGAAGCCGAGCAGGTGCAGGATGCCGTGGCACGTGAGCAGCAGCATCTCGTCGGTGCTCGAGTGCCCGGCGGTCTTCGCCTGCTCCTCGGCCACCTGCGGGCAGAGCACGATGTCGCCCAGCAGCCCGGCCGGCGTGGGGTCGTCCTCGGTGCCGGGACGCAGCTCGTCCATCGGGAAGCTCAGGACGTCCGTCGGGCCGGGTTCGTCCATCCACCGCACGTGCAGCTGCTCCATCGCGCCCTCGTCGACCAGCACGATCGCGAGCTCGGCATCGGCGTGGACGTGCATCGCGTCCAGGGCGAAGGCGGCGAGCCGCTGGATCGCGGCCTCGTCCACCTCGACGCCGGACTCGTTGTTGAGCTCGATGCTCACCGGGTGCCTCCTCGGGCGTCGTTCTGGGGGTACGGGGGTCGTGCGCGGTCCTGCGGCGGGCGCCCACGGCGTTCGGCGCGGTTGGCGCCGTCGGGGTTGCCGACCGGGGCGGTGCCACGGCCACCGGGGCGCTGCCCGGCCTGCTCGGCGAGGCGCTCCTCGTCGTAGACCGTGTAGGCGTCGACGATCCGGCCGACGAGGGTGTGGCGGACCACGTCCTCGCTGCCGAGACGGGCGAAGTGGATGTCCTCGACCTCGTCGAGGATGCGGGTCACGAGCCGGAGACCGGAGACGTTGCCCGGCAGGTCGACCTGGGTGATGTCGCCCGTGATGACCATCTTCGAACCGAACCCGAGGCGGGTCAGGAACATCTTCATCTGCTCGGGCGTGGTGTTCTGCGCCTCGTCGAGCACCACGAAGGAGTCGTTGAGCGTCCGGCCGCGCATGTACGCCAGCGGGGCCACCTCGACGGTGCCGGCCGCCAGGAGCTTCGGGACCAGCTCCGGGTCCATCATCTCGTTCAGGGCGTCGTACAGCGGGCGCAGGTACGGGTCGATCTTGTCGGTCAGCGTGCCCGGCAGGAAGCCGAGCCGCTCGCCGGCCTCGACCGCGGGACGGGTGAGGATGATCCGGTTGACCTCGCGCCGCTGCAGCGCCTGCACGGCCTTGGCCATCGCCAGGTAGGTCTTGCCGGTACCGGCCGGACCGATGCCGAACGTGATGGTGTGCTCGTCGATGGCGTCGACGTAGGCACGCTGCCCGTCGGTCTTCGGGCGCACGGACTTGCCGCGGCTCGACACGATCGGGGTGCCGAAGGTGTCGGAGGGCTTGCGGTCGTCGTCGAGGATCCGTGCGGACATCGGGATGTCGGCCGGGCCGATCTCCTGCCCACGCCTGACCATGCCGACGAGCTCGTCGACGAGCGCCTTCGCGCGTGCGACGTCGCGCTCGGGCCCGGTCAGCGTGACCTCGTTGCCACGGACGACGACCCGGACGCCCGGGTACTGGCGCTCGACCGTCTTGAGCAGACGGTCCTGGGGACCGAGCAGCTGCACCATGGCGATGCCGTCGACCTGGAGCGAGACCGAGACGGGCTCGTCGTCGGCGGCGGTGGGCTGTACTGGTTCGTTAACCGGCAAGGGTGCCTTCCTGCAGTTCACCTGCGAGTACGTGCGCGTGCACGTGGAACACGGTCTGACCGGCGGCTTCGCCGGTGTTGAAGACGAGTCGGAACTGGCCGTCGGCGCGCTCGTCGGCGATGCGCTGCGCGGTGGCGACGACGTGGGCCAGCAGGTCGGGGTCGCCCGCTGCGAGTTCGCCGACGTTCGCGTACTGCTCGGTCTTGGGGACGACGAGCACGTGGACGGGAGCCTTCGGGGCGATGTCCTCGATCGCGATCACGCGGTCGTCCTCGGCGACGATGGTCGCCGGGATCTCGCGCGCGATGATCTTGGAGAAGACGCTGGGCGTGCTGCTGCTCATGGCTCCATCGTAGGACGCGCCCGACGGCGTGGTCCGGCTCACCAGCGACCCAGTCGCGCCTGCAGGACAGCGAGTGCCGCCGGTCCGGCCGTGGACGTGCGGAGCACGCTGTCACCGAGTCGCACCCGCACGGCACCAGCGGCCACGAGCCGGTCGAGCTCCGCGCCGTCGATGCCGCCTTCGGGACCGACGACGAGTGCGATGTCCTCGGCGTCCGTCGGGGGTTCCCAGGTGGCGAGTCGCACGGTCGCGGTCGGGTCGAGCAGGACGACGGCGGTCCCCTCCCCGAGCGCGGACACGAGCTGTCCGGTCGTCACCAGCGGCGCGACGACGGGCACGCGCGGACGGATCGCCTGCTTCGCGGCCTCGTGCGCGATCGCTGCCCACCGGGCACGGCCCTTCTCGACCTTCGCGCCGTCCCACCGGGAGACGCTGCGCGCGGCCGACCACGGCACGACCCGGTCGACGCCGATCTCGGTCGCCGCCTGCACCGCCATCTCGTCACGGCCGCCCTTCGCCAGGGCCTGCACGAGGGTCAGCGACGGGCGCGGTGCGTCCTGGTGCTCGACGGTCTCGACCGCGAGCTCCAGCGTGTCCTTGCCGAGCGTGGTGACCGGCCCGGACACCACGGTGCCCCGACCGTCGGCGATCCGCAGGACCTCGCCGACCCGGACGCGCGCGACGGAGACCGCGTGCCGGCCCTCGGCGCCGTCGAGCGACACCGGGTCACCGACGGCGACGCCGTCCAACGAGTCGACGAGGTACAGCGACGCCATCAGTGGTTGAAGAACCGGTCGCGGAGCTTGCCGAACATGCCCTGCTGGAACCGGGCGAGCTGCGGGGCGGTGGTCTTGTGCGACTTCGCGAGCTGCTCGACCAGCTGCCGTTCCTTGTGGGAGAGCTTGGTCGGGGTGACGACCTGCACGCCGACCCGCAGGTCACCGCGGCCGTTCCCGCGCAGCTTCGTGATGCCGCGGTCCTTGATGACGAGGACGTCGGCACTCTGCACGCCTGGCCGGATCTCCAGCTCGACCGGACCGTCGAGGCCGTCGATCGTGGTGGTCGTGCCGAGGACGGCGTCGGTCATGCCGACCTCGAGCGTCGCCAGCAGATCGTCGCCGTCACGGCTGAAGACGTCGTCGTGGCGCACACGGATCTCGAGGTACAGGTCGCCGGACGGGCCGCCGGCCGGGCCGACCTCACCCTGGCCGGGCATCTGCAGGCGCAGGCCGGAGTCGACGCCGGCGGGGACGTCCACCGGCACGGTGCGACGTGCGCGGACGCGGCCCTGACCCTGGCAGGTCGGGCAGGGGCTCGGGATGACGGTGCCGTACCCGCGGCACGTGCCGCACGGGGCGCTCGTCACCACGTTGCCCAGGAGCGAACGGACCTGGCGCTGGATGTGCCCGGAGCCGCCGCAGATGTCGCACGTGCGCGGGCTGGTGCCCGGTGCGCAGCAGGAGCCGTGACAGGTCTCGCACAGCACCGCCGTGTCGACCTCGACGTCCTTGTGGGTACCGAAGACGACCTCGTCGAGGTCGACCTCGATGCGGAGCAGGGCGTCCTGGCCACGCTCGGCACGGCTGCGCGGGCCCGACCCACGGCCGCCGCCACCGCCGCCGCCGAAGAAGGCGTCGAAGATGTCGCTGAAGCCACCGGCGCCACCGCCGAAGGGGCTGTCGGCCTGCGGGCCGGCGTCGTACCGGCGTCGCTGCTCGGGGTCGCTCAGCACGTCGTACGCGTGCGTCACGTCCTTGAAGCGCTCGGCAGCGTCGGGTGCCGGGTTCACGTCCGGGTGGAGCTCACGCGCCAGGCGGCGGTAGGCCTTCTTGATGTCGGCATCGGAGGCGTCTCGCTGGACGCCGAGGACGTCGTAGTGGTCTGCCACGTATCCCTCAGTCGGTTGGGTTCGGTCGGTTGGTCAGTGTTCGCCCAGGAGCTTGGACAGGTAGCGGGCGACGGCGCGGACGGCCGCCATGTTCGTGCCGTAGTCCATGCGGGTCGGTCCGAGGACGCCCAGTCGGGCCACCTCGCCACCGGCCAGGTAGCCGCCGGCGACGATGCTCGTGGCGTCGAGTCCGTACTCGGCGTTCTCGACGCCGATGCTGGCCGCCACCGCGATGTCGTCCACCTGCATCTCCCCGAACAGCCGGAGCAGGGTGACTTGTTCCTCGATCGCTTCGAGCACCGGGAAGAGGCCGCCGGAGAAGTCCTGCTCGCTCTTCGCCAGGTTCGCCGCACCGGCCATCAGCAGGCGGTCCTGCCGGTTCGCCGCGACCTGCTCGATGAGCGTGGCGACGACGACCCCGCCGAGCGTCTGGGCGTCGGGGCGGAGCTGCTGCGGCACGGCTCGGAGCGCGGTCGGGACGTCCTGCAGCAGGAGCCCCACGGTCGCGCCGTTCACCACGGTGCGGAGTTCGCCCAGCGAGTCCTCGTCGAGCGGGACGTCGGTCTCGACCACGCGCTGTTCGACTCGGGCGGTGTCGGTGATGAGCACCACCATCAGCCGGGCGTCACCGAGCCGGACGAGCTCGACGTGCTGCACCCGGGCGCGCACCATCGAGGGGTACTGCACCAGGGCGACCTGGTTGGTGAGCTGGCTGAGCAGCCGGACGGTGCGCCCGAGGACCTCGTCGAGGTCGTTCGGGGCGCCGAGGAAGGTCTCGATGGCGTGCCGCTGCGCGCTGGAGAGCGGACGGGCACCCGCCAGGTGGTCCACGAAGACGCGGTACCCCTTGTCGGTCGGCACCCGGCCGGACGAGGTGTGCGGTGCGGCGATCAACTGCTCGTCCTCGAGCAGGGCCATGTCGTTGCGGATCGTCGCGGCGCTGACCCCGAAGGCGTGCCGTTCGACGATGGTCTTCGACCCGACGGGTTCACGCGACGCCACGTAGTCGCGCACGATGGCCTTGAGGACCTCGAGGCTGCGTTCACTGACCACGAGCGCCTCCTTTCCCGATCGACCTGGCACTCGGACGTGTCGACTGCTGATCCTACGCCCGACCGCTGACGGCCCGGGACTTCCGGGCGGTCGGCCGGTACGCTTCCGCCATGACCTACGGACAGCAGCCCGACGGCCCCGGACCCGACCAGCCCGGCGGCCCGTACGGCCACGGCCCCGGTGGGCCCCAGCAGCCCGGCGGACCGCAGTACCCGGGCGGACCGCAGTACCCGGCCGGCTACGTTCCGCCGCAGCCGATGAGCCCGGAGGACCAGCGCCTGTGGGCCACGCTGACGCACATCGGCGGCATCTTCTTCAACTTCATCGCACCGTTGGTCGCCTACCTGGTCCTCCGCGACCGCGGCGGCTTCGTCCGGGAGCACACCCGCGTCGCGCTGAACTTCCACATCACGATGGGCATCGCCTACGTGGTCGGTTCGCTCACGTCGGTGTTCGGCATCGGGGTCCTGATCGTGCTCGCCGCTGCGATCGTTTCGCTGATCTTCAGCATCATGGCGGCGGTCGCCGCGAACCAGGGCCAGTTCTACCGCTACCCGCTCTCGATCGAGTTCATCAAGCAGTAGCGGCACCGGGAAGCAGCGCGCAGCAAGCAGTGCGCACGCCCCTCAGTCGAGCAGTTCCCGCACCACCGCGTCGGCGAGCAGGCGACCCTGCAGGGTCAGGTCGATCCGTCCCCGCACCGCGGCCGACCCGTCCACGAGTCCGCGCGCGATGAGCCCGGCGACCCGGCCACGGGCCTCCTGGCGGATCTCGCTCGTCGCGAGCTCCCCGCGGACCCGCGCCGCCAGCAGCAGGCGCTCGACGTACCGCGTCTCGTCGTCGATGGTCTCGCGGCCGGCGGCCGGCGACTCCCCCGACAGCACCCGGTTCGCGTAGGCGGCCGGGTGCTTGACGTTCCACCAGCGCGTGCCGGCGACGGCGGAGTGCGCGCCGGGTCCGACGCCCCACCAGTCGTGGCCCTTCCAGTAGGAGAGGTTGTGGCGGCTCGCGTGCGCGTCACCGCGAGCCCAGTTCGACACCTCGTACCAGGAGTAGCCCGCGTCGCCGAGCACCTGGTCGGCGAGCTCGTACATGTCGGCGGCCAGGTCGTCGTCGGGGGCGGGGAGCTCGCCGCGGGCGACCATGCGGCCCATCGCGGTGCCGTCCTCGACGATGAGCGAGTACGCCGACACGTGGTCGGGCTCGCAGGCGATCGCGGCGTCGAGCGAGGTCCGCCAGTCGGCGAGGGACTCCCCCGGCGTCGAGTAGATGAGGTCGAGCGAGACGTCGAGTCCCTGCTGCTTCGCGAGGTCGACGACGACGGGGACCCGCAGCGGGTCGTGCGTCCGGTCGAGCGTGGCGAGCACGTGCGGCACGGCGGACTGCATGCCGTAGCTGATCCGGTTGAAGCCACCGGCCCGCAGGGTCTCGAGCGACGCCGCGTCGACGGAGTCGGGGTTCGCCTCGGTGGTGACCTCGGCCCCGGGCAGGATGCCCCAGGTGTCGTCGATCGCACGGAGGATCATCGCCAGGTCGGACGCCGGCAGCATGGTCGGGGTACCGCCGCCGAAGAAGACGGTCGACACCGGCCGCCGCGGCACACCGGAACGGTCGAGCACGGTCGCGGCCCACTCGATCTCGCGCACGGCGTGGCCGGCGTAGTCGTCACGGCGGACGCCGCGGAGCTCCGACGCCGTGTAGGTGTTGAAGTCGCAGTAGCCGCAGCGCACGCGGCAGAACGGCACGTGCACGTACACGCCGAAGGGGACGTCACCGGCGGCGGGAGCGTCCCCCGGCCCGGCAGCGGAGCCCGCTGCCGCCCACGGGGTGATCAGGCCGTCCGCGGGTGCTGGATCGGCGATCGGGAGAGCACTCGGCATGGAGTCCATTGTCCGTCATGATGGGAGCCATGGAGCACCATCCCGTCCCCACCACGGTCCTGTGGGACATCGACGGCACCCTCGTGATGAACGCGTCGTCCCCGGGCAACCTCTACCACCTCGCCCTCGAGCGGGCGGTGGGCCGCGACCTCACCCTGCGGGTCGGCCACCAGCACGGCCGGACCGACGCCGGGCTCATCGCCGAGCACGTGCGCGCCCACGCGTTCGAGGACACCCTGATCCCCTCCGTCAGCCGGCACCTGCACGACCTGACCGCCGAACGGCACGCCTCCGGCGACCACCGCAGCCCCGTCCCCGGGGCGAAGGCACTCCTGACCCGGTTCGCCGAGCTCGGCTGGCGCAACGGCCTGCTCACCGGCAACTCCGAGTACCGCGCCCGGGTGAAGCTCACCGGCGCTGGGTTCGACGCCGACGTCTTCGACTGGGAGCACTCGTACTTCGGGGACACCGAGGTCGAGCGGGCCGGGGTCACCCTGCGCGCCGCCGCGGAACTGGTCGGCACCCGGGCGGTCATCGTCGGCGACACCCCGCGCGACGGGGAGGCCGCGGACGCCGCGGGCATCCCGTTCCTGGCCGTGGCGACGGGTGTCTACGACGTCGATGCGCTGCGGCACACGAACGCCGTGACCGTCGCACGCGACTGCCAGCAGGACGCCGCCCTCATCGAGGACGCGATCGCCGCACTCCCGCCGCTCCGCTGAGGAGCGGGAGCGGGCGGGGTCGCGAGACCGCGAGCGACCGCGACCGCGACCGCGACCGCGACCGAGCGACCAGACGCCTAGTCGCCCCGCAGCGCCGCCAGGTACTTCTCCGCCATGACCTTCTGCTGCCGCCGCACGAACGGCGCCACGAAGCGCCACTTCCGGCTCGCCGGCTGCGAGAACTGCCGGACCTGCAGCCACACCGAGCCGTCCGGGGTGCGCTCGACGACGAACGACTCCTCGCCGGAGAGCGGGTGCCCCTCGAGCGTGCCGTAGGCGAACCCCTTGCGGTCGTGCTCGTCGATGATCGACACGACGCGCACCGGTGCCAGCACGGTCCGCCCGAACGCGTGGATCGTCAGCGTCGCGCTCGTGCCCGCCGTCAGCAGCGGGGTGCCGTCGGGGGCGAACTTCTCGACCCGGGGCGTCCCGATGGACGCCGGCGCGATCGGCACACCGTCGTCGTCGAAGGTCACCGGGTTGTACCGGACCTCGTCGTCGTCGGGCTGCTCCTCGACGCGCACGCGGACACCGCTGCGCTCCTGGATCTGCCACGTGAGCGCCTGCACCACGGCGGTCTCGAACCGCTGGTCACCGTGTCCGATCCGCGCGCGCGACTCGGCCGGCGTGAAGCCGTCCGGTGGGTAGGTCATGAGGTCCGACGCTTGAGTCGCCCCCACCGCGCCGTACGTCAGGGCGGTCCGGTAGCTCCCGCGGATGCTCATGCTGCCATGGTACTTGGGCGGGCCACCCCGGATCGAACCGATCCGCGCTCACCTCCGGCGGATCGGGCCACCCTCGGTGCACCCCGAACTGGAGGCCCGACAACCGTCCGCCACGCGGCTATCGTCAGCAGGTGCCCCGCCCCACCCCCGCCCACCCGCGGTCCGTCGACCGCCGGACCGCCGTCCTCGCCGCGCTCACGCTCGTCGCGTTCGGCGTGGCGGCGTCCGCCCGGGTGCTGGTGGACGTGACGACCTCGGCTGCGGCGTCGCCCGCCCGGTACGCCACCGCTGCGATCGCCCCCGAGTCGTGGAACGGCTTCGACACCGCGAACGTCATCGCCGCCGTCGGGGCGAGCTGCGCCGGCGCCGGGGTGCTGCTGTTCGGCGCCGCACTGGTGTCGGCGGTGCGGCGTGATCGCGGCCGCCGCCTGGCGCTGGTCATCGCGGTCGTGACGCTCGCGATGGTGGTCGGCGCCGTGGTCGCCGGGGTGGCCTCCGGCGAACAGACCGACTTCGACGCGGCTGCCCACTGGGCCATCCTGCGGACCGCACTGGCGGGACTGGCCGCAGCGAGCCTCCCGGCCCTCTGCCTGGCCGCCCTGCGGGCTCGCGCCCGCCGGGCCGGCTGACCCGGGCCGAGCTTTCGCGCTCACCGACAGATCACGGCGGTCGCAGTGGGTGAGCTGTCGCTCAGCGCGAAACGCGCCGCGCGCCCGGCGCTACTTCTTCTTCTCTTCGACGTCACCGGAGAGCGCCGCGATGAAGGCCTCCTGCGGGACCTCGACCCGACCGATGGTCTTCATGCGCTTCTTGCCCTCCTTCTGCTTCTCGAGGAGCTTGCGCTTGCGGGTGATGTCACCGCCGTAGCACTTGGCGAGGACGTCCTTGCGCATCGCGCGGATGCTCTCGCGGGCGATGATGCGCGCCCCGATGGCGGCCTGGATCGGCACTTCGAACTGCTGGCGTGGGATGAGCTTGCGCAGCCGCTCCGTCATGAGCGTGCCGTAGGCGTACGCCTTGTCGCGGTGCACGATCGCGCTGAAGGCGTCGACCTGGTCTCCCTGCAGCAGGATGTCGACCTTGACGAGGTCGGCGGCCTGGTCGCCGGTGGGCTCGTAGTCGAGCGACGCGTAGCCCTGGGTCTTGCTCTTCAGCTGGTCGAAGAAGTCGAAGACGATCTCGCCGAGGGGCATCTCGTAGCGGATCTCGACGCGGTCCTCGCCGAGGTACTCCATGCCGAGCAGGGAGCCGCGGCGCTGCTGGCAGAGCTCCATGATCGCGCCGACGTAGTCCTTCGGTGCCAGGATCGCGGCGCGGACCATCGGCTCGCGGACCTCGACGATGCGCCCGGTCGGGAACTCCGAGGGGTTCGTGACCTCGGTCACCGCGTTGTCCTCGGTCGTGACCTCGTAGATCACGCTCGGGGCCGTGGTGATGAGGTCGAGGCCGAACTCGCGGGACAGCCGCTCGGTGATGATCTCGAGGTGCAGCAGTCCGAGGAACCCGCAGCGGAACCCGAAGCCGAGCGCGACCGAGGTCTCCGGCTCGTAGACCAGTGCGGCATCGGAGAGCTTGAGCTTGTCGAGCGCTTCGCGGAGCACGGGGTAGTCGCTGCCGTCGATCGGGTACAGGCCCGAGAACACCATCGGCTTCGGGTCCGTGTAGCCGGGCAGCGCCTGGGTCGCGGGCTTCTGCGCGCTCGTGACGGTGTCGCCGACCTTGGACTGACGGACGTCCTTCACACCGGTGATCAGGTAGCCGACCTCGCCGACGGACAGCCCCTTCGTGGGCTTCGGCTCCGGGCTCGAGACCCCGATCTCCAGGATCTCGTGCGTCGACTTGGTCGACATCATCTGGACCTTCTCGCGGGGCGAGATGGTGCCGTCGATCATGCGGACGTAGGTGACGACGCCGCGGTAGCTGTCGTAGACCGAGTCGAAGATCATCGCGCGAGGTGCTGCCTCGGCGTCGCCGACGGGGGCCGGCACGCGACGGACGACCAGGTCGAGGAGCTCGGGCACCCCGACGCCGGTCTTGCCGGACACCCGGAGGACGTCCTCGGGCTTGCCGCCGATGAGCTGCGCGAGCTCGGCGGCGTACTTGTCCGGTTCGGCCGCCGGCAGGTCGATCTTGTTGAGGACCGGGATGATCTCGAGGTCGTTCTCGAGCGCCAGGTACAGGTTCGCGAGCGTCTGCGCCTCGATGCCCTGGGCGGCGTCGACGAGCAGGATCGCGCCCTCGCAGGCGGCCAGGGAGCGGGAGACCTCGTACGAGAAGTCGACGTGCCCGGGGGTGTCGATCATGTTCAGCGCGAAGGTCTCACCGTCGAGTTCCCACGGCATGCGCACGGCCTGCGACTTGATCGTGATACCGCGCTCGCGCTCGATGTCCATGCGGTCGAGGTACTGCGCACGCATCGCGCGGTCCTCGACGATGCCGGTGATCGACAGCATGCGGTCGGCCAGCGTCGACTTGCCGTGGTCGATGTGCGCGATGATGCAGAAGTTGCGGATCGCGTCGGCCGGGGTCGCTGCGGGCTCCAGCGGAGCGGATGCTTGTGGGCTCACGGTTCCTCAGGTGGGTCGGACGGTCGCAACAGTCTCCCACGCTTCACCCGCCCTGGAGGCACGGCGCGCGTCCGCCACGTGCGCGGCGGACGTGGGCCGTGCCTCCAGGGCCGTGGTCCGGTCGACGAGGCGGGCGTCGGCCGCCGGTCAGACGGTCGCGTGCGCCGGAGCCGGCAGCGCGCCGAGGCCACGCCGGAGGTCGTCCGCGGTCGCTGCGAGGCAGACGCGGATCCACCCTTCGCCGGTGCGTCCGAAGGCGCTGCCAGGCGCGACGGCGACCCGCTCGCGCTGCAGGAACCCGAGCGCCCACTCCGCGATGTCCCCGTCGGACGCGTGCGACATGTCGATCCACAGGTAGAACGCCCCGCGCGGGTCGAGGTAGCGGATGCCGGCGGCGTCGAGCGTCTCCTTCGCGACCTCGAGGTTCGCGCGGTAGTGCTCCCGGGCGTCGCGCACCGCGGAGTGGTCCCCCACGATCGCCGCGAGGGCCGCGTACTGGTCGGGTTCGGCGACGCAGCTGATCATGGCTTCCTGCGTGGTCCGCATCGTCGCGCCGAGTCCCTTCGGCGTGACGAGGTAGCCGACGCGGACGCCGGTCATCGCGTACGTCTTGCTGAGCGAGAACGCCGAGAACACGCGGTCGTCCTCGTCGAGCGCGGCCAGGCTGACGTGCCGGGTGCCGTAGGTGAAGTACTCGTAGACCTCGTCGCTGATGACCCACAGGTCGTGCCGCTTCGCGAAGGCCAGCAGCGCGCGCAGGGTCTCCTCGCCGAAGACCGAGCCGAGGGGGTTCGACGGCGAGTTGACGATCAGCACCCGGGTCCGTTCGGTGACGCTCGCCTCGAGGGCCTGCAGGTCTGGCTCGAACCCGTGCTGCGGCTCCAGCCGGTACGGCACCGGGGTCGCCCCGATGATGTGGGCGTTCATCGTGAAGGTCGTGTAGCCGGGGTCCGGCACGAGCACCTCGTCGCCCGGGCTCAGCGTCAGCGTCATCGCCTGGAACAGTGCCTGCGTCGCACCGATCGTCATCCAGATCTGCTCGAGGTCGGCCTCGATCCGGTTCTCACGGCGGAGCTTGTCGCGGACGGCCTCGCGGAGGGGCGCGATCCCGCCGTTCGGGGTGTAGCCGGTGCGGTCCTCGGTCCAGGCACGACGGGCCGCCTCGCCGATGTGCGGCGCCACCGGGACGTCCGGCTCGCCGATCACGAGCATCGTGACGTCCGTGCCGCTCGACTGCAGCAGGGCTGCCTGCTCGAAGACCCTCCGGATGCCGGAGGCGGGCACGGTGTCGATGCGCGGTGCAAGGGAGGGCATGTCCGTCACGGTATCCGGTGCGTGTTGCCGTGGGGTTTCGGCGCGGTCGGCCGCGGGCTTCCGCCGATCCGGCGGTGTTTCGTGCTTTGGTGGCAGCCCGCTTGCCTGGTAGTGTTGGTGGCTGGCTTCCGCGTTCCCCGCCCACGGGTGGAACGCGATGCGACCAAGGGCCCCTCTACCCTGCGGTCGCGCCCACCCGTACGAGACGAGCAGGAGCAATTCATGGCGAACATCAAGTCGCAGATCAAGCGCATCAAGACCAACCTCAAGGCCACCGAGCGCAACAAGGCGTACAAGTCGGAGCTCAAGACGCACATCCGTCGTGCCAACGACGCCGTCGCCGCCGGTGACAAGGACAAGGCCGTTGCCGCCCTGGCCCTCGCGTCGAAGAAGCTCGACAAGGCCGTGAGCAAGGGTGTCATCCACAAGAACCAGGCCGCGAACCGCAAGTCGGCCATCGCGAAGAAGGTCTCGTCGCTCTGACGTCCTGACCCTTCTGGTCCGAAGGCCCCGCACCGTTGGTGCGGGGCCTTCGTCGTGCGTGGGGCTTTGTGCGTGGGGTGCGTGGGGTGCGTTGGGTTCGCTGGGTGCGTTTCGTGAGCAGGAACGGTCGGGTCGCGATGGCAGACCCGACCGTTTCTGCTCACGAAGCGCCGGCCGACCGGCGCGAGGGACGGCCGGGAGGCCCGACTCGCCTCAGCGGGGCTCGCCGCGTCGGGCGATGGTGCGGACCATGACCTCGAGCGCGTAGTGCGCGTCGCGCGAGCCACCTTTCACCGCGGTGTCCGCCTCGGCGATGCTGATGATCGCGTTGGCCAGCCCGGACTCGCTCCAGCCGGCGACGTCGCGCTGCGCGCGCTGCACCTGCCACGGCGCCATGCCGAGCGCCGAGGCTGCCTGCCCGCTCGGGCCCCGGAAGGCGCTGACCTTCGCCATCGTGCGGATCTTGCTCGCGAACGCGGCGACGATCGGCACGGGTGCCTCGCCGGTGGCCAGGGCGTGCCGCAGCTCGACGATCGCCGGTGCCGACCGGCCCGCGAGGGCGATGTCGGCGACCTTGAACGCGTTCGTCTCGACGCGACCGCCGTAGTACTTGTCGACGACCTTGTCGGTGATCTCCTCAGCCTCGTCCGCCAGGAGCTGTCGGCACGCGGCGGCGAGTTCGGCGAGGTCGTCGGCGAACGCGGTCACCAGGGTGCGGACGGCGGAGGGCGCGATCCGGCGTCGTGCGGCGCGGAACTCGGCGTTCACGAAGTCGATGCGGTCGGTCTCGCGCTTCAGTTCGTCGCACAGCACCTCGACCCCGCCGCCGACACCGCTGCGGATCGTGTCGAGGAGCTTCTTGCCGCGGACACCACCCCCGTGCCGGAGCACCAGGGTGACGTCGTCGGCGGGGGCCTGCAGGTACGAGATCGTCTCGGTGATGAAGGCGTCGGTGCACTTCTCGACGTTCGTGACCTGCACGAGTCGTGGCTCGCCGAACAGCGACGGGCTGGCGAGGGTGGCGAGGAGCCCGGGGGCGTACTGGTCGGCTTCGAGGTCGTGCACCTCGAGCGCGGGGTCCTCGCCCTGCAGCAGGTCCTTCAGCACACTGCGGGCGCGGTCGGCGAGGAACGCTTCGGGCCCGGTGATGAGCACGACGGGCGCCGGACGGATCCCCGACCAGGGGACCTGGTCGATCTTCGCTGCGGCGCGCGCGGGCTTCTTGGCGGCCATGTGGTCCTTCCGGTGGTGCCGGCCCGGACGGTGCCGGGTCGAGTGGTGCACCGTCGATCCTACGGGCGGCCGCCGACGACGAGCGCTCCGTCCACACCCGCACCTCGTCGCTGCCGGACCGGGCGAGCACCACGGCGCCGAGCTCGTCGGTGCGGAGCGGCAGCGTCCCCGCGGCCTCGAGCATGCCGAGGGCCGATGCCGTCGGGTGTCCGTAGCTGTTGTCCGCGCCGACCCCGACGAGCCCGACCCGCGCGGTGAGCTCCCGGTAGAGCTGCGGGTCCTGGTCCGCCGAGCCGTGGTGCGCCACCTTCACGACGTCGATCGGCCCGACCGGCAGCTCCCCGGCGTTCCGGAGCCGACGCTGCGACGACTCCCCCAGGTCGCCGAGGAAGACCCCGGTCAGGCACGCCGGACAGGAGTCTCCGTCGGCCGGCCCCGTGGCCAGCACGATGCTCGCGTCGTTGCCGGCGGCACGGTCGCCGACCAGCGGCCACACCACACGCCAGGCGAGCGGCCCGAGGGTGCCGGAGACCCGGTCGTCGGCCGTCCGAACGTCGACACCGGCACGTCGAAGGTCGTCGACCACCCGTTCGTCCGACGCACGGCCGACGGGTCCGACCAGGGCGGTCTCGACGGTGCCGGCCACCGCGCCCACCGCACCGACGTGGTCGCGGTCGAAGTGCGTCAGGACGAGCAGGTCGATCCGGGAGACCCCGAGCAGGTCCAGGCACGCCCGGAGCCGTTCCTCGTCGTCGCCGGTGTCCACGAGCGCGACGGCGTCGTCGCCGCGGAGCAGCACGGCGTCCCCCTGCCCGACGTCGCACGCGGCGATCGACCAGTCCCCCGGCACCGATCCACGGACGACGAGCACCGGGACGGTGACCGCGGCGACACCGACCACGACCACGACCCCCGCGGCGAGCAGCAGCCGGGAGCCGAGCTGCCCCCGGACCAGCACGGCGACCGCGATGCAGCCGCACACCAGCACGGCGGCGGCCACACCGAGCACCCCGGCAGGCCAGGGTGCTGAGGCGTACGGCAGGGCGGCTGCCCCGTGTGCGATGCCCCCGACGGCGGCGGCCGGGACCCACGCGACGGCCGCGAGCCCCTGCGCACCCACCGGCCACACCGGAGCGAGGCCACACGCGGCGAGTCCGACGACCGTGACGACCGGCGCGAACGGCTCCGCCAGCAGGTTCGCCGGCACCGCGTAGGTCGGGAGCGCCGCCGACAGCGGGATCGTCACCGGCCAGCACGCCACCTGCGCCGCGACGGGGATCGCGAGTGCAGCGGCGACCGGCGGCCACGCACGACGAGCCAGGAGCTCGGTGAGCGGCGGGCCGAGCACCACGATCCCGCTCGTGGCGAGCACGGACAGGGCGAACGCGAACGACCGGGCGAACCAGGGGTCGACGACGAGCATGCCGACCGCGGCGAGGGCGATGAGCGGGACGCCCCGCACCGGTCGCCCGGCCAGGTGCACGACGAGCACCACGATCGCCATCACCGTCGCCCGGACGATCGAGGGGTCGGGCCGCACGAGCACGACGAACACCAGGAGCACGCCGACGGCCGCTGCGGCCCGGGGGCCTCTCGGCAGACCACAGGCGCGGCCGAGGACCACGACGAGGCCGACCACCACCGCGCAGTTCGCCCCGGACACCGCCGTCAGGTGTGTCAGCGCCGAGGTCTCCATCGCTGCCTCGGTCGCCGGGTCGAGGCCGGAGCGGTCCCCGATCGCGAGTCCGCGCAGCAGTGCCGCTCCGGGCTGCGGCAGGTCGGCAGTGGCCCGGACGAAGGCCTGTCGCGCCGTGTCGGTGGCGCCGAGCAGTCCGTCGGGAGGCACCGACGACGGCGTGCCACGGAGGAACGCCACGAACGCGGTCGCCGATCCGGGTTCGTCCGGCTGCACGGCGGCGGTCACAGTGACCCGGGCACCGGCTGCCAGCACGGCACCCGGTGCACCGCTGTGCTGGTCGGGGACGAGTCGGATCGGCACGCGGAGCCCGTCGAGCTCGTCGGCGCGCACGAGCGTCGCGGTGACGGAGCGGTCGCCCGGCACGAGGTCGCGGGTCAGCACCGCCTCGACGTCCACGTGCCCCGACCCCGGACCGGCGACGAGCGTACGGAGCGGCTCCGGAGCCCGCCGGGACTCCCCCACGGTGACCGACACCGCGAGCAGCGTCGTCAGGGCCCCCGCGACGAGCAGCAGCCCGGCGACGGCCGGTACGACCCCGGTGCCCCGACGCCACCGGAGCACGATGCCGCTGACGCCGGTCAGGAGCGCCGCAGCGCCAGCAACCACGGGTGCCACGTCGGGCACGCCGATGAGCAGGGCGGTCGCGATCCAGGCGGCGGCGACGGGCACCGCGACCCGCAGGTCGATCGCACTGGGCGCGAGCTGCACCGTCGCCCCTCAGACCCGCACGCGATCGCGGAGCTCGGCGAAGCGCACGTCGCCGATGCCGCTGACGTCGAGCAGGTCCTCGACCGCAGTGAACCGGCCGTGCTCGTCCCGCCAGGCGATGATCCGCCCGGCCAGCCCCGGTCCTATGCCGGGCAGGGTCTCGAGCGCGGTCTGATCGGCGGTGTTCAGGTCGACGACGGCCGACCCCTCGACCCCGGTACCCGCAGTGCCACCGCCGCCCCCGGCCCCGGCAGTCGGCCCGGCGGCAGCACCGTCTGCCACCGGTCCGAGCGCCTCCGGTACCTCCCGTTGCCCGACCCGCGGCACGTACAACCGCTCGCCGTCCGTCAGCACCCGGGCCAGGTTCAGGCGGTCGAGGTCGGCGTCGTCCGTGGCCCCGCCGGCACGTTCGAGCGCGTCACCGACCCGGCTCGATGCCGGCAACTCGACCACACCGCTCCGCCGCACCGCCCCGAGCACGTGCACCACGACGCGCCCCGTACCCGCGCCGACACCCGGAGCAGACGAAGCCCCGACGCTGGCACCAGCACCAGCACCAGCACCAGCACCAGCACCAGCAGGGGCCGACGGCGACGGGCCGTCCGACGCGGCACCGGCCGTCGGCGCCCCACGCACGACGACCCCGCCCGCACCCCCGGGACCGCCACCACCCGACACCAGCGCCCCGACGAGCACCACGACGACGGCGACCACCACCACGACCGCCGCCAGCACCACGGCGGCCCGCGGTGACAGCGCGAGACGGGACCACCAGGGTCCGGGAGACGACGGGGACGACATGCCCCGAACGCTACGGAGCCCGGCCGATCGGCCGGGCTCCGGAGGTCACACCCGTGGACGGGTGCCGCGAACGCCCCTGCTGTGAGGGACGACGCCAGCGACGGTCGCTACCCCTTGATGGCGATGTTCACGAGCTTCGGCGCCCGGACGATCACCTTCACGATCTCGCGGTCACCGATGTACCGCTGCACGTTCGCCGACGACCGTGCGAGCTGCTCGAGCTCGTCCGCCTCGATCGACTTCGACACCTCGAACGAGTCACGCACCTTGCCGTTGACCTGCACGACGGCCGTCAGGGTCTCCTGCACGAGCAGCGTCGGGTCGGCCTTCCGCCAGCCGTACGTGGCGACGGTGGCCTCGTAGCCCAGCTTCTCCCACATCTCCTCGCCGGTGTACGGCGCGAAGACGCTCAGCCCGAGCGCGATGGTCTCGACGGCCTCGCGCACGGCGGGGTCACCGGCACCGGGGCCGCTGTCGATCGCCTTGCGGGTGACGTTGACCAGGTCCATCAGTCGCGCGATCACGACGTTGAACTTGAACGACTCCATCATCCCGGGGGCGTCGGCGAGGAACCGGTGCGTGACCTGGCGGAGAGCCCGGTCGCCGTCTGCCCACACGACGTCGCGTGCGGACGTGACGTCGAGCGCCAGGCGGTACGCCCGCGCCAGGAAGCGAGCCGAGGCGGACGGGGAGACGTCCTCCCAGTTGATGTCGTCCTCGGGCGGGCCGGCGAAGCCCATCACCAGGCGGATGGCGTCGACGCCGTTCGCATCGAGCTCGTCACCGAGCGAGACGCCGCCCTTCGACTTCGACATCTTCGAGCCACCGGAGAGCACCATGCCCTGGTTGAGCAGTGCCGAGAACGGCTCGGTGAAGTCGAGGTACCCGAGGTCGAACAGGACCTTCGTGACGAAGCGGGCGTAGAGCAGGTGCAGGATCGCGTGCTCGATGCCGCCGATGTACTGGTCGACCGGAGCCCAGCGGCGTGCGGCTGCCGGGTCGAACGCCTGGGTGTCGTCGTTCGCCGACAGGAACCGCAGGAAGTACCACGACGAGTCGACGAAGGTGTCCATCGTGTCGGTGTCGCGGAGCGCGGGCGTGCCGTCGACGGGGTTCGGGACGTTCACCCAGTCGGTCGCGCCACCGAGCGGGGACGTGCCCTTCGGCTTGAGGTCGAGCCCCTCGGTGTCGGGCAGCACGATCGGCAGCTGGTCCTCGGGCACCGGGTGCTCGGTGCCGTCGGCGCCGTGGATGATCGGGATCGGGGTGCCCCAGAAGCGCTGGCGCGAGATGAGCCAGTCGCGCAGGCGGTAGGTCTTGGCGGCACGGCCGGTGCCGCGCTCCTCGAGCAGCGCGATGGCGGCGGTGATGGCGTGCTGCTTCGACATGCCGTCGAGCGGCCCGGAGTTGATCATCCGGCCCTGACCGGTCAGTGCTTCGCCGGTGGCGACCGGGTCGAGGGTCGGCACGTCGAAGTCGTCGAGCGTCGCGCCCTCGGGGATGACCGGGATCGCCCCGGTGACGGCGGCGTTCGTGTCGACGACCACCTTGACGGGCAGGTCGAACGCCCGCGCGAAGTCGAGGTCGCGCTGATCGTGCGCGGGCACGGCCATCACGGCGCCGTGGCCGTAGTCGGCGAGCACGTAGTCGGCAGCCCAGATGGGCAGGCGCTCCCCCGTGAGCGGGTGGATCGCGGACCGGCCGAGCGGCACGCCGGTCTTCGGGCGGTCGGCGTTCTGCCGGTCGATCTCGGACGTCTTCTGCGTCGCCGTCAGGTAGGCGTCGAAGTCGTCACGGACGGAGGCCGGCACCGACGGGTCGGCGACCAGCTCAGCCGCCAGGTCGGAGTCCGGCGCGACGACCAGGAACGTCGCCCCGTGGATCGTGTCCGGACGCGTGGTGAACACCGTGACGGGCTCGTCGCGGCCCTCGATCACGAAGTCGACGTCGGCGCCGACCGAGCGGCCGATCCAGTTGCGCTGCTGCGCGATGACCTTCGCCGGCCACCGCCCCTCGAGCTGGTTCAGGTCGTCGAGCAGACGGTCGGCGTACTCGGTGATCTTGAAGTACCACTGCGTGAGCTTCTTCTTCACGACGACGGCGCCGGAGCGGTCCGAGGTGCCGTCGGGCAGGACCTGCTCGTTCGCGAGCACGGTCTGGTCCACCGGGTCCCAGTTGACCCAGCTGTCCTTGCGGTACGCCAGGCCCTTCTCGTACATCTTCAGGAACAGCCACTGGTTCCACTTGTAGTACTCGGGGTCCGAGGTGTGGATCTCGGTGGTCCAGTCGAACGACGGCGCGTAGCGTTTGAAGGACGCCTTCTGCTGCTCGATGTTCGCGTAGGTCCAGTCCTTCGGGTCCACCCCGCGCTTGATCGCCGCGTTCTCGGCGGGCAGCCCGAACGAGTCCCAGCCGATCGGGTGCAGCACGTTGAAGCCCTGCTGACGCCAGTAGCGCGCGACGAAGTCCCCGAGCGCCCAGTTCTCGGCGTGCCCCATGTGCAGGTCGCCGGACGGGTACGGGAACATCTCGAGGATGTACTTGCGCGGACGGGTGTCGTCGAGGTCGGTGGTGAAGAGCCCGAGCTCTTCCCAGCGGGGCTGCCACTTCTCCTGGATACGACGGAAGTCGTAGGCGTTCGGGTCCTCGGCGTGCTGCTCGGTGGTCACGGTCGTCAACGATACAAGCCGGGAGGCCCGTTCCGCGTCCGCCTGTCGGCTCACCCGGCGAGCAGGCGTCCGTCCCGCATCCGCAGGGTGCGGTCGACCAGGTCCGGCGCCACCGGGACGTGCGACACGATGACGACCGTCCGACCCGCTGCGCGGGCCGTGGTGACGAGGTCGCGCAGCACGGTGTCCCCGAGGTCCGGGTCGACGTCGGCGGTCGGTTCGTCGAGCACCAGCACCGGGAACGCGTGCAGCAGTGCGCGGGCGAGCGCGAGCCGGTGGGCCTGGCCGCCGGACACGAGGACGCCGCGTTCCCCGACCGAGGCGTCGAGTCCGCCCCGCCGGACGACCCAGTCCCCGAGGCCGACCCGGTCGAGCACGGCGAGCAGTTCGTCGTCGGTCGCGGTCTCGCGGGCGAAGAGCAGGTTCTGCCGCACCGACTGGTCGAACACGAACGGGTCCTGTTCGATCAGGCCGACCCGGGCCCGCACCGCGTCGGGGTGCATCGCCTTCGCCTCGACGCCGTCGAGCGTGTAGGAGCCCTCGTGCTCCACGAACCGGACGAGCGCGTCGACCAGGGTCGACTTGCCGGCACCGCTCGACCCCTGGAGCACGACGACCTCACCGGGTGCGAGCGTGAACGAGACCCCGTCAACCGCGGGCTCGGCAGCACCGGGCCAGCGGACGGTCAGGTCCTGCACCGCGAGCGTGACCGGCCCCTCGACCACGAGCGACACCGGGTCGGCGTCCTCGTCGGGCTCGGGGACGATGCCGATGGGCACCTCGGTGGGCACGACCTGCTCGACCCGTTCGGCCGCAGCACGCACCCGGCGGAGCGTCAGGACGGCGAGCGGGACGGTCCCGACGACCTCGAAGAGCGCCAGGGGCACGAAGACCGCCAGTGCCCAGAGCGGACCGTCGAGCGCACCGGACACCACGGCGGGGGCACCGACGGCGAGGATCCCGATCACCGCACTGCCTCCGACCAGGCCGACGAGCGCACCGACGAGCGACTCGACCGTGCCGCGGCGTCGAACGGCCCGGGTGACGCGCGCATCGAGCCGGGCGATGTGCGCGAGCCGCTCGTCGAGGGTGCCGTACGCGGCGAAGACGTCGAGCGTCCGGACGGTGTCGAGCACGAGGTCCGCGACGCGACCCCGGTCGGCGGCGGTCTCGCGGTCCGAGCGCTCGGCGATCGACCGGGTGACGATCGTGCCGACCAGGGCCGCGACCGCCAGCGCGAGGACGAGCACGAGCGCCGCCGGCACCGACACGAGCGCCACGGCGACGACCGACAGCACCGCGACGACCCCGGCGGAGACGAGCGGACCGACGACGCGGATCGGCAGGTCCTGCAGCCGGTCGGTGTCGGTCACCAGGCGCGTCATGAGGTCGCCTCGTCCGGTCCGGCCGAGTCCGGCAGGAGCGATCGACGCCAGCCGCCGGTACATCTCCGTCCGCACCACGGCCAGTTGCCGGAACGAGGCGTCGTGTCCGGCGAGCCGGTCGACGTACCGGAGCACGGCACGCCCCAGCGCGAACGCACGCACGCCGACCATCACGAGCGTCAGGTACAGGATCGGCGGGTGCTCGGCGGCACGGGTGATCAGGTAGCCGCTCGCGGCGAGGAGCGCGACGGCGCAGACCGCGCTGAGCGACCCGGCGGCGACCGCCTTCGCCCAACCCGACCCGTGCGGCATCGCGAGCCGCAGGACGGAGCCGCCACGGGCCTCCCGGCTCATGCGCGCACCCCCCTGCGGACCGTCACGGACCCGCCGGCGCGGACGTCCACGCGGACGTCCGCCGCTGCGACGACCGCCGGCCGGTGGCTGGCGACCACGACGACGGCGCCGTCGTCCGCCAGGGCACGGGCGGACGCGATGACCCGCGCCTCGGCCTCGACGTCCAGCGCGGACGTCGGCTCGTCGAGCAGCACGAGGGGCGTGCCGGCGCGGCGCGCGCGGTACAGCGCGCGGGCGACGGCGACGCGCTGTGCCTGGCCGCCGGACAGTCCGCTGCCACCGGCGCCGACCGGGAGGCCCGGGTCGAGTCCCAGCCCCGCGTCGCCCAGGGCGGTGCGCACGTCGGCGTCGGCGGGGGTCGCGCTGAGCGCGACGTTCTCGGCGATCGTCCCGCGGACGAGACGCGGCCGTTGGTCGGCCCAGGTGGTGCGCTCGGCGACGGAGGCACCGGCCGGGCCGGGCACGGTGACGACGCCGTCGTGCAGCAGGACGCCGCGGAGTGCGGCGATGATGCTCGACTTGCCGGAACCGCTCGGGCCGGCCAGCACGACGACGGTGCCGGGCTCGGCGTGCAGGTCGAACGGCCCGATCACGACGTCGGGTCGGCGGACGGTGAGCCCGCGGACGTCCAGGGCGGGTGCGGGTGCTGCGGGGTCCGTGTGGGTCCCGCTGCCGCCGCTGCTGCCGGTCGCGGACGGCGACGCGGTCTCGTCGTCGGCCAGCACGTCGAGCACCGCGGCCGAGGCCTCGACGCCGTCCTGGGCGGCGTGGAAGTCGGCGCCGACCTGGCGGATGGGGGCGAACGCCTCCGGTGCCAGCACGAGCACGAACATCGCGGCGCCGAGGCCGAGCGAGCCGTCCACCAGGCGGATGCCGATCGAGACGGCGACCAGTGCGACGGACAGGCTCGCCGCGAGCTCGAGCGCGAAGCCGCTCACGAACGACAGCCGGAGGACGCCGATCGTGCCCCGGCGGTACTCGTCGGTGACCGCCCCGATGCGACCGACCTGGCGGCGCGCACGACCGAAGACCTTGAGCGTGGCGAGCCCCTCGACGGCCTCGGTGAAGGCGCCACCCAGCTTCGCGAGGGCGTCCGACTGCTTCCGCTGCAGCGACTGCGTGGCCAGGCCGATCAGGATCATGAAGACCGGGATCACCGGCAGGGCGAACAGGATGATCAGCCCGCTCGTCAGGTCGCCCAGGCCGATCGCGACCAGGAGCATCGGCGTCGCGATCGCGGTGAGCGCGAGCTGCGGCAGGTACCGGCCGAAGTAGGCGTCGAGTGCGTCGAGCCCGGGGCCGAGCGTGGTGGCGAAGCCGGCGCTCGACCGGCCGGCGAGCCACGACGGACCGCGCTCGGCGGCGCGGGCGAGCACCGTCGTGCGCATCTCGCTCTTCACCTTCGCCGCTGCGCGTGCCGCCAGGTCGTCGGTCGCCCACGCGGCCACCGCACGCAGGACGAACGCCCCGCCGAGCAGCGCGAGCGCCTGCCCGAACGCCGTCGGCACCCTGCCGTCGCCGACGGCGTCGACCCCGAGGGTGACGGCCGCAGCGATCCCCCACGCGATCGCGATGGTCGCGAGCGTGCGGAGGACACCGGTGCCGGCGGCGGCGACGATGAAGCCGCGCGCCGTCCGGGACAACCGCAGGAGTCGGGGGTCGAGGGGCTTCATCGTCGTCCGCCTAGTGCGCGGCCGCGGTGACGTGGGCGCGGGAGACGCGCTTGCGGAACACCCAGTAGGTCCAGGCCTGGTACGCGAAGACCAGGGGCACGAAGATCAGCGCGACCCAGCTCATCACGGTCAGCGTGTACGACCCGGACGAGGCGTTGTACACGTTCAGGCTGTTCGCGACGTCGTTCGAGGCCGGCATCACGTCGGGGAAGATCGCCGTGAACATCGCGAGCACGATCGCGGCGATGGTGACCGCCATCAGGGTGAAGGCGCGCCCCTCCTTGCCCCAGGCGTTGCAGAGCACCGCGAGCACCAGGGTGAGGGCGGCGACCACGGAGAGCACCAGCGAGGCCGGGGTGGCCCGGACGAAGGCCATCGACACCAGGAACGCGGCGCCGACGACGATCGTGGCGATGCCGGCCCGGGTCGCCAGGCGCTTGGCGCGGACGCGGATGTCGCCCTCGGTCTTCAGCGCGACGAAGACGACCCCGTGGGTGAAGAACACCAGCAGCGTCGCGGCACCGGTCAGCAGCGCGAACGGGTTGAGCAGGTCGAAGATCGTGCCGGTGTAGTTGTGCCCGGCGTCCATCGGGATGCCACGGACGACGTTGCCGAACGCGACGCCCCACAGGAACGCCGGCACGGCACTGCCGACGATGATCATCAGGTCGAAGCGGCGCTTCCACTCGAGGTGCTTGTTCTGGTGCCGGTACTCGAACGACACCCCTCGCAGGATGAGTGCAGCGAGGATGAGCAGCAGCGCCAGGTAGAAGCCGGAGAACATCGTGGCGTACCACTCCGGGAACGCCGCGAACAGGCACGCCCCGGCGACGATGACCCAGGTCTCGTTGAGGTCCCAGACCGGGCCGATGGTGTTGATCAGGACCCGACGGTCGGTGTCGTCCTTGCCGAGGAACGGCAGGGACATACCGACACCGAAGTCGAATCCGTCGAGGACGAAGTAGCCGACGAAGAAGACGCCGACGATCGCGAACCAGAGAACGGGGAGATCCATCAGGCAGCGTCCATTTCTAGTAGACCGTCACTTCGTGCTTGACCTCGCCGGTCTCCTCGTCGACCTCGTCCGGGTCGGCGGGCCCCTCTTGCGCGACCTTCTTGATGAGCTTGAACTCGACGACGGCCAGCGAGCCGTAGATCACGGTGAAGACCAGCAGCGAGATGAGGACCTCGAGCCCGGTCACGTTCGGCGACACACCGTCCTTCGTCTGGAGCAGCCCGAACACGAGCCACGGCTGGCGGCCCATCTCGGTGAAGACCCAGCCGACGATCATCGCGGCCATCGGCAGCGGCACCGTCCAGGTGGCGATGCGCCACACCCAGCGCTGCGTCGGGAACCGGCCCTTGCGGGTCAGCCACAGCCCGACCAGCGAGACCATGACCGCGCCGACACCGAGGGCGATCATCCAGCGGAACGACCAGTAGGTGACCCAGATGATCGGCTTGTAGTCGCCGGGGCCGTACACCTGCGTGTACTGCGCCTGCAGGTCGTTGATGCCCTCGACCGTGCCGTTGAACGTGTGCGTCGACAGGAACGACAGCAGGTACGGCACCCGGATCGAGAACAGCTCGTGCACACCGTCGGGGGTGCCGAGCGTGAAGATCGAGAACGAGGCGTCCTTGCCGGTCGCGGTGTTGTACAGCGCCTCCGCCGCCGCCATCTTCATCGGCTGCGTGTCGACCATCGTCAGCCCGAGCTGGTCGCCGGTCAGGACGGTCAGCGCGCCGGCCGCGAGCATGGTCCACATGCCGAACTTCAGCGCCGGCAGCATCGTCTCGAGGTTCTGGTTGCGGGCCAGGTGGTAGGCCGCGACCGAGATGATGACCGCCGCGGCGACCATGAAGCAGGCGAAGAGCGTGTGCGGGAACGCGGCCAGGGCGACCTTGTTGCCGAGCACCGCCCAGATGTCGGTGAGCTCCGCACGGCCCTTGGCCTCGTTCATCGCGAATCCGACCGGGTGCTGCATGAACGCGTTCGCGGCGATGATGAAGTACGCCGACATGATCGTGCCGGCGCTCACGCACCAGATGCTCGCCAGGTGCAACCCCTTGGGCAGGCGGTCCCAGCCGAAGATCCAGATGCCGATGAAGGCCGCTTCGAAGAAGAACGCCAGGATCCCCTCGAGCGCGAGCGGTGCGCCGAAGACGTCACCGACGAAGCGCGAGTAGTTCGACCAGTTCATGCCGAACTGGAACTCCTGCACGATGCCCGTCACGACACCCATCGCGAAGTTGATCAGGAAGATCCGCCCGAAGAACCGCGTCAGCTGCAGGTAGTGCGCGCGGCCGGTCCGGTACCAGGCGGTCTGGAACACGGCCACCACGGCTGCCATGCCGATCGTCAGCGGGACGAAGAGGAAGTGGTAGATGGTCGTGAGACCGAACTGCCACCGCGACAGGAGGAGCGGATCGAGGAGGTCGTTCATGCGGCGATTCCGAGACGGGTGGCCGCGCGCTGTTCGTGCACGTCAGTTGCTTCCTGTGGAACGGATACATCAGGTGTCACAGCCCTTGGGACACCCCAACGCTATCGCGCCGCATCGCACTTCGACAAGTTGTAGAACGACTCCGTGCACAAACGTGCACAGCCCCTGCACGGCACAACCGTGCGGCACGGATGTTCGCGCTGCCTGCTCGACGAACGACGACAGGCGCCGGGTGGATACCCGACGCCTGTCGCTTAACTGCGAGGTGCAGTTATGGTGCAGTGGTTACAGCAGACCCTCGGCCTTGAGCCAGTCCTCGGCGATGGTGGACGCCTTCTCCTTGTCGGCCGTGCTCTTGGTGTTGAGCTCGATCAGGGCGTCGGTCGTGAGCTTCTCGTTGACCGAGTCGATCGCGTCCGCAGCCTTCTCGTTGACCTTCTTCGAGACGACCGGCACGACGTTCTGCGGCAGGATCAGGTTCTCCGGGTCCTTCAGCGTGACGAAGCCGTTCGCCTTGATGCTCGGGTCAGCGGTGTAGATGTCGGCCAGCTGGACGGTGTCGTCCTTGAGTGCCTTGACGGTCAGGGCACCGCCGCCGTCCTCGATCGCCTTGAAGTCGACGTCGACGCCGTAGACCGACTTGAGCCCCTTCGGGCCGTACGGCCGCGTCTGGTTCTCGGAGTTGGCCCCCACGGTGAGCTTCTCGTCGACGTTCTTCAGGTCGGCCAGGCTCGTGACGTCGTTGTCCTCGGAGAACTTCTTCGTGACGGTGTAGCTGTCCTGGTCGGTCGCGTCGGCCTCGTCGAGGACCCGGAGGCCCTTCGGCAGGGCCTTGTCGAGCCCGTCGTCGATCTGGTCGGCGGTCTTCGCGTCCGAGTCCTTGTCGAAGTACTGCAGCAGGTTGCCGCTGTACTCGGGCATGACGTCGATGGCGCCCTTCTCGAGCTGCGGGATGTAGACCTCACGCTGCCCGATGTTGAAGTTGCGCTTCACGTCGAAGCCGTCCTTCTCGAGGACCTGGGCGTACAGCTCGGCGATGATCTCGTTCGAGTAGTACTGCTGCGAGCCGACGACGATGGTCTTCGAGTCGGACGAGTCGCTGGAACCGCTGTCGAGCGGGTCGCTCGACGCGCAGCCGGCGAGGGCGGCGACGACGCCCACCGCCATCGCGGCGGCGACACCGGCGCGGATCTTGGGTGCTGTGATCACGAGGGATTTCCTTCCGGGAGTGGATTGCGGGCTCGCTCACGCGACCCCTGACGCTGCCGGGCCGACGGGTCCGCGGTGCCCTTCGGCACCGCCGCCCGCTGCAGCACGGCGAACACGATCTCGAACGCGATCGCGAGCGCGATCACGAGGATGGAGGCGCCGAGCATCTCGGCGTAGTCCTGGGTCTTCAGGCCGAGGAAGAAGTAGCCGCCGAGGCCGCCGGCCCCGACGTACGCGGCGAGCGTGGCCGTCGCGACGACCTGCAGCACCGCGGCGCGGATGCCACCGATCAGCAGCGGGAGCCCGAGCGGGATCTCGACCTTCCACAGGATCTGCCAGCCGGTCATGCCCTGGGCCTTCGCGGCGTCGACGACCCCCGGGTCGACGGACTCGATGCCGGAGTACGCACCGGCGAGCACCGACGGGATCGCCAGGATGACGAGGGCGAGCAAGGGAGCCTGCAGCCCGATGCCGAGCAGCAGCCCGAACAGCGAGAGCACGCCGAGCGTCGGGAGTGCCCGCACCCCGCCGGACACCGCGATCGAGAAGCCACGAGCGCGGCGGGTGTGACCGATCGCGTACCCGACCGGCACGGCGATGACCGCGGCGATGAGCACCGCGAGCAGGGTGATCCAGATGTGCTCCCAGAGGCGCGTGGGGATGCCGTTGTACCCGCCGTAGTTCGTGGGGTCGAACACCCACGCGAAGGCCTGACCGATGATCACGAGGAGACCTCCGCTGCTTGCAGGACCCGGCGAGCCTGTCGACGTGACACCGAGTTCGTCCGGGTCCACGGCATGACCAGGCGCCCGAGCAGCACGAGGAGGCCGTCGAGGGCGAAGGCGAGCACGAGCACCATCACGATGCCGGAGAGGATCTCCTCGTAGATCCCGCGCCCCAGGCCGTCGGTGAACAGCAGGCCGAGACTCGGGATGCCGAGGACCGCGCCGACCGTGGTCAGCGAGATCGTGGAGACCGAGACCACCCGGAGCCCGGCCAGCAGGACCGGACCGGCGAGCGGGAGCTCCACACGGAAGAACCGCTGCGCCGGCGAGTAGCCCATCGCGGTCGAGGCGGACTTGGTCTCGGAGTCGACCGAGGTCAGCCCGTCGACCGTGGAACGGACCATCAGGGCGAGGCCGTACAGGGTCAGCCCGATGACGACGTTGATCGGGCTCTGCAGGCCGGTGCCGATGATGCTCGGCAGCGCCACGAACAGGGCGAGCGACGGGATGGCGTAGAGCAGACCGGCGAGGGTCACGATGCTGCTGCCCACACCCGACGCGAAGCGCGACCCACCGGGGCGCTGCAGCCGGACCACCAGCCACCCGATCGGGATCGACAGCAGGAACGCGACGATGATCGGCGGGATCGCGATCGCGAGGTGGGAGACCGTGTTGTCCCAGATCGTGTCGAGGTTCGCCAGCACCCACTTCACCGGGTGCCCCCACCCTGCGCCGGGGCACCCGGTGCGTCGTGGGACGCTCCGGCCTCTGCTGCTCGGGAGTCGGACTGCGGAACGGCCTCGGCGGCGTCGACGACGCCGACGGGGCCCGTCAGCACGCCGGCTGCACGGCCTTCACCGTCGACGACGATCGGACCGGTCGGGGTCTGCTCGACGCGGAGCGCGCGGCGCCCGCGGCCGGCGCCGATGAACGTGGCGACGAAGTCGTCGGCGGGTGCGGCGAGGATCTCGGCCGGCGTCCCCTGCTGGGCGATCTCGCCGCCCTTCTTGAGGATGACGACCTGGTCGCCGAGCTTGAACGCCTCGTCGATGTCGTGCGTCACGAACACGACGGTCTTGCCGAGTTCGCGCTGCAGGCGGATGAGCTCGTCCTGCAGGTCGTTCCGCACCAGCGGGTCGACGGCACCGAACGGCTCGTCCATGAGCAGGATGTTCGGGTCGACGGCCAGCCCGCGGGCCACACCGACGCGCTGCTGCTGGCCGCCGGAGAGCTGCGACGGGTAGCGGTCGGCGAAGGCACGGTCGAGTCCGACGGTGTCCATGAGCTCAAGGGCGCGCTTGCGCGCGTCGGCCTTGGAGACGCCGGTCAGCAGCGGGACGGTCGCGATGTTGTCGACGACCTTGCGGTGCGGCAGCAGTCCGGAGTTCTGCATGACGTACCCGATGTGGCGACGGAGCTCGACGGGGTTGATCCCGGCGACGTCCGAGCCGTCGATCTCGACGGTCCCGGAGGTGGGATCGACCATGCGGTTGATCATGCGGAGCAGCGTGGTCTTGCCACAGCCACTGGATCCGACGAAGACGGTGGTTGTCCGGGACGGGATGACCAGATCGAAGTGCTCGACCGCAGTCGTGCCGTCCGGGTAGGTCTTGCGCACCGAGCGGAACTCGATCATGGGGTGCCCTTCTGTTCGGAGGTAGCCCGACTCCGGATGAGAGTACCCGGGGGTGCCGACATCGGTTCGGTCGCGACGCCGCGTGACGGGTTCCGGACCACGGTTCGTTCCGCGGACACCACCGGTACGGCGCGATCCGACGGGGGACGACGACGCCCGCGCCTCGGTGTTCGGAGGCGCGGGCGGGTCGGTTCGGTCTCCGGCGTGTCGCGCCGGTCCGACGGGATCGTCAGGACGCGGCGATCACCGATTCCAGGTGCGCGCGGTTCATCCGGCGGTACTCCTCGATCAGCTCCGTGTCGGGGTGCTCGCGATCGCGGTGCGCCCGCGCCAGCACCGCGTGGCCGGACTCGGCGAGGACGACCCACGCGCGGGTGATGCGCTCGTCGTCCGGCAGGCCGAAACGGTCGCGCATGATCTGGCCGACGGCCGCGCCGAGCGCACCCATGCGGTCCTCCGCGTCGCCCGTTCCGGTGTCCGCCGGGTCGCCGAAGCGGATGGCCCGGAAGCCGGGCTCGGTGCGGTACATCTCTGCGGTCATGTCGATGAGCGCGTCGTTGGCGTCCTGCCAGGTCTCGGCGCCGCTGGCGTCGAGCGCCTCGACGAAGCGGGAGGCGAGCCGCTGGGTGCAGCGGATCGCGAGTGCCTCGACCACGGCGATGCGGTCCGGGAAGTACCGGTAGACGGTGCCGATCGACGCCCCCGCGCGCTCGGCGACCATGGCGGTCGTGAGCCGTTCGAACCCGATCTCGTCGATCACCGCGGCTGCGGCGTCGAGGAGGCCGGCGAGGCGCGCCGAACTGCGGGCTTGGACCGGCTCGTTCCTGAGCAGTGATGATCCCCCCGGCAGAGCGTTCGTTACCTCGGTGACGAGCACGTGTTCTCCTCTTGCGCTCCAGCGCGGTTGGTTGGTGTGACGGGGACAACTTTCGCAGAACGCACCTGGAACGTGGCTGCGACTCACCACTTGCGACGCACCAGTTCTGTACAGCGCGCGGGTTTCGTCAGCCGCCCGTGGGAGGATGACGCCATGCCCGACCCGACGCCCCACGAGCCGTCGTTGGCCGAGCCGCTCCTGCACCGCGCGGCCCGCATCGAGGACGCCGTCCAGGAGTTCCGCGAGCACCGTGCGCGCCGTCGCGGACTCGTCCCGACGGTGGTCCCGTACACCGGCTACGGCGCGCCCGGTTGGGTGCGCATCCTCTGCCGTGTGCTGCTGACGCGCCGCGGTCTCGCCTCCGACGTCTCCTACGCGGGCGTCCGCGGCTGGAAGAGCTTCACGAGCGTCGCTGTCGACCACGCCGAGGTCACCGTCACCGCCGGCGGGGTCTCCCACGTGGTCCAGACCGACCGCGGCGGCGTCGTCGACACCATCGTCCCGATCGACCTCGAGCCCGGCTGGCGCACCGTGCGGCTGTCGGCGGGCGGCGGGCGCGACGTCGAGGCCGACGTGTTCGTCGTGCACCCGGACACCCGCTTCGGGCTGCTGTCCGACATCGACGACACCGTCATGGTGACCTCGCTCCCCCGCCCCATGCTCGCCGCCTGGAACTCGTTCGTGCTGACCGAGCACGCCCGCCGCCCCGTGCCCGGCATGTCCGTGCTGTACGAGCGGATCCTCGCGCAACACCCCGGTTCCCCGACGGTCTACCTGTCGACCGGAGCGTGGAACGTCGCCCCGACGCTGCAGCGCTTCCTGTCGCGCAACATGTACCCGTCCGGCACGCTCCTGCTCACCGACTGGGGTCCCACCCACGACCGGTTCTTCCGCAGCGGGCAGCTGCACAAGCAGGAGAACCTGCGGCGGCTCGCGAAGGACTTCCCGGACATCCGCTGGCTCCTGGTCGGCGACGACGGACAGCACGACGAGAGCCTCTACGGCGACTTCTCGCGGGAGCACCCGGACAACGTCGCGGGCGTCGCCATCCGGCAGCTGTCCACGAGCGAAGCGGTCCTGGCCGGTGGACGCTCGCGGGCGCAGGAACGCTCCCGTGACTCGTCGGCACCCTGGGTGTACGCACCGGACGGCGCCGGTCTGTGGAGCGAGCTCGCGCGGGTCGGCATCATCGAGTCCGACGCCTCCGACCCGGCCTGAGCGACCCTTCATCACGATCGCGGCCCGGAGCACCCGTGGTCGACCGCGGCGCTCGGGCACCGGGTGTTCGATCGGTCCATGAGCACCGAGCCGGCCGCACAGCCCGAAGCCGCACCACACCCAGCCGCACCGCACCCAGCCGCACCGCACCCAGCTGCACCGACCGCACCGCCGAACCGCATCGAGGACCACGCCCTGATCGGCGACACCGGCACCGCTGCCCTGGTCGGCCGCGACGGGACCATCGACTGGGCGTGCCTGCCACGCTTCGACAGCTCGTCCACCTTCGCCTCACTGCTCGGCACGGAGGACCACGGCCACTGGACCCTGCGACCCGTCGACGACGACGCCACCGCCGAGTGGCGGTACCACGGCGACACCCTGGTGCTCTCGACCGTGTGGACCACCCGTGACGGCGTGGTCGAGGTCACCGAGTTCATGCCCGTCGGCGCGCACCGCCCCTCGATCGTCCGCCGGGTGCGCGGGCTCCGCGGCACCGTCGAGCTCCGGCAGACGCTCCGGATCCGGTTCGACTACGCACGGGCCCTGCCGTGGATCCGGCAGATCGGGGACGACGACGAACCGGCGCTGCTCGCGACGGCCGGTCCGGGCTCGGTGATCGTGCGGGGACCGCAGTTCCGCGCCGACGACCACCGGCACACCGCCGTCACGACGATCCACGACGGCGACGTGCTCGACACCGTGCTCACCTGGTACCCGTCGCACCGCGAGCCGCCGGAGCCACTCGACGTCGACGCGGCCCTCGCCCACACGGTGCAGTGGTGGACGGCGTGGACCGCCCCGGCGCAGACCACCGGCCGGTACGCCGACGCCGCACGACGGTCGCTGGTGTTCCTCCGCGCGATGACCCACGGCGAGACCGGTGGCGTCGTCGCCGCCGCGACCACGGGCCTGCCGGAGGACCCCGGTGGCGAACGCAACTGGGACTACCGCTACGTGTGGCTCCGCGACGCCTCCCTCGGGCTCGCGTCGCTCATCGCGCACGGCTACCGCGACGAGGCCACGCACTGGCGCGGCTGGCTGCTGCGCGCGATCGCCGGTGACCCCGCCGACGTGCAGATCATGTACGGCATCGCCGGCGAACGCGAGCTGCCCGAACGGGAGCTGCCCGAGCTGCCCGGGTACCTCGGGTCGACACCCGTGCGCGTCGGCAACGGCGCCTCGACGCAGTACCAGGGCGACGTCTTCGGCGAGGTGCTCGCGGCACTGCACGACGCCCGCGAACTCGGGGTCGAGGAGAACGCCGACTCCTGGGCGCTGCAGCGGGCACTGCTCGGCTACGTCGAGGAGCACTGGCAGGAGCCGGACAACGGCATCTGGGAGATGCGGGGGCCGCGGCGGAGCTTCACGCACTCGCGGGTGATGATCTGGGCCGCGTTCGACCGCGGGGTCGCCGCGGTCGAGGAGTTCGGCCTCGAGGGCCCCGTCGACCGCTGGCGCACCCTGCGCGACACCGTCCGCGCCGAGATCGAGGAGCACGGCTGGAACGCCGCGCGCGGTTCGTTCCGCCAGCACTACGACACCGACGAGGTCGACGCGAGCCTGCTCGTCCTGCCGCAGGTCGGGTTCTGCCGCGCCGACGACCCCCGGATGACGGGCACCGTCCGCGCGATCGAGGAGGACCTGCGGGTCGGCGACGACGGCCTCGTGCTCCGCTACCGCACCACGGCCGGCTTCGACGGGCTGTCCGGCGCCGAGCACCCGTTCCTGGCGTGCTCGTTCTGGCTGGTCGAGCAGTACGCCGCCTCGGGTCGGGTCGAGGACGCCGAGCGCCTGATGGACGTGCTCGTCGGGTACACGAACGACGTCGGCATGCTCTCCGAGGAGATCGACGTCGCCACCGGACACCACATCGGCAACACCCCGCAGGTGCTGTCACACCTGACGCTCGTGTCGGCAGCGGACGCCATCGAGCGCGCCCGTGGCGCGACCGTCGGGCACCGCACGCGGTTGCCCGTCCACGACGGCGGCACCCGGTCGTGGACCGGCGAGGGTGAGCGCGCCGGCTCCCCCGCTTGATGCGTCTCGCCGTGCTCTGATGGCGACTCCACGACGGACGGGAGGCCCGGTGCCAGCTGGCACCGGGCCTCCCGTCCGTCAGGGCGTCCGTTCAGGACGTCGGCAGCGCGTCCGTCAGGACGACGACTCCCAGTCCGCCGGGCCGCGCGAACCGGCGCGGTACTCCTCGAGCGGGACCTCGTCGGCCTTCCAGGCGGCGACGACCGGCTCCACGATCTCCCAGCAGCGCTCGGCCACGTCACCGCGGATGGAGAGCAGCGGGTCGTCGTGGAAGATGCCGTTCAGGACCTCGCCGTACGGGGTCAGCTCGCCGTCGCTGAAGGACGACGACAGGGTGACCTGGCCCATCTCGAACGGGTTGCCACCGCCGTTGGCCGACACGGTCAGCTCGATCTCGTCCGGGTTCAGGACGATGCGGAGCGTGTCCGCCTTCGGGCGACCGCTCAGACCGGAGGGCAGGCGGGTGACCGGCTTGAAGGTGATCAGCACCTCTTTCCGGCTGTTGCCGAGTGCCTTGCCGGACCGCAGCGTGAACGGAACGCCCTTCCAGCGGGCCGTGTCGACCTCGACCGAGATCTCGGCGAGCGTCTCGGTGCTCCGCGACTTGTCGACGCCGTCCTCGTCCTGGTACGACGGCAGCTCCTTGCCGTCGATCGTGCCGGCCGTGTAGACGGCGCGACGCGACGCGATCTTCGGGTCGCCGCCCTTGAGCTGGGTCGAACGGAGCACCCGGGCCAGGGACGAGCGGAACTCGACCGCGTCGATGTCCGCCGGGGCGTCCATCGTCACGATGCCGAGGATCTGCAGCAGGTGCGACTGGATCATGTCCACCATCGCGCCGGCCTCGTCGTAGTACTGAGCGCGGTTCTCGAGCCCGAGGGTCTCGTCGTAGAAGACGTCGACCTTCTCGATGTTGTCGGCGTTCCAGATCGGCTCGAACAGGCGGTTCGCGAAGCGCAGACCGATGATGTTCAGGACCGTGGTGCGGCCGAGGAAGTGGTCGGTGCGGTGCACGCGCTCTTCCGGGACCAGCTTCAGCACCGTCTCGTTGAGGGCCTGGGCGCTGGCGACGTCCGTGCCGAAGGGCTTCTCGAAGGCCAGGGTCGTGCCCTCGGGGAGCTCGACGCGCTCGAGCGCCTCACAGATGTCGGAGGCGATCTGCGGCGGGAGGGCGAAGTACAGGATCGGCTCGGAGTCGGCCGCGGCCAGGAGCGCCTCGAGGTGCTTCGGGTCGGTGGGGTCGCCCTGGATGAACTGCGTCGACTCGATGGTCGCGTCGACCTCCGGCCCCTTGACGTCCTGCGACGCGAAGGACTGCGTGACGATGTCCTTCCACTTCTCGGGACTGCGCTCGCTGCGGCCCGTGCCGATCAGCTGCACGGGGACGGCACGGCCGCTCTGCAGGAACGTGCCGAGGCCCGGCAGGAGCAGGCGGGAGGCGAGGTCGCCCGTCGCGCCGAAGATGATGAGGGTGCGCTTGTCGGTCACCTGAGGTGACTCCTTTCGCTGTGGTGGGAGGTCCGCTCCAGTCAAGTCGCGGGCGGGCCCGTTTGTTCCGGATCGGGACCGGAGATCGTCTCCTGGACGCACTTCGGGCGGCACCGTTCTGGTGCCGCCCGAAGTGTCAGGTGCGCTGCAGCGCCGGGTCAGTGCCCGAAGTTGCCGCGGTAGTACTCGTAGACCCAGCCGACCAGGGTGATCGCCACGAGGACGAGTCCGATCGGGACGATCCACAGGCCGGCGGCCACGCCGAGGAAGCACACGGCGACCGCGGCGGCCAGCAGGATCGGCCACCACGACCAGGGGCTGAAGTGCCCGAGCTCGGCGTCGCCGTCCTCGATGTTGGCGTCCGGGCGGTCCTCGGGCAGGACGCCGCCCTGGGACGCCATCACCTTGCCGAGGTAGAACGCGATGAACGCCGACATCAGGCCGGTCAGGCCGATCGCGACGGTGCCCACCCACTCGGGCTCGCCGTAGTAGATCAGCGCCCAGATCGTGTAGGCGGCGTCCGCCAGGATGAAGAACCCGAAGAGGATCCAGAACAGGTTGGTGTTCGCGCGCATGGCGTTACTTCACCTCGCCCTTCGCGGCGTCGTAGGTCGGGGCATCGGGGGCGTCCTTCGCGGGACCCACACCGATCGGCACACCGGCCTCGGGGTGGTTCAGGTCGAAGGCCGGGGACTCCGAACGGATGCGCGGGATCGACGTGAAGTTGTGGCGCGGCGGCGGGCAGGAGGTCGCCCACTCGAGCGAGCGGCCGTAGCCCCACGGGTCGTTCACGGCGACCTTCGGTGCGTTCCGGGCGGTCACGTAGACGTTGAAGATGAACGGCAGGAACGAGATCGCGAGGATCATCGAGCCGATCGTCGACAGCTGGTTCATCCAGGTGAAGCCGTCGTTCGGCAGGTAGGTCGCGTAGCGACGCGGCATGCCGATGACGCCCAGCCAGTGCTGGATGAGGAACGTGGTGTGGAACCCGATGAACAGGAGCCAGAAGTGGATCTTGCCGAGACGCTCGTTGAGCATCTTGCCGGTCCACTTCGGCCACCAGAAGTAGAAGCCGGAGAACATCGCGAAGACGACGGTTCCGAAGACCACGTAATGGAAGTGCGCGACGACGAAGTACGAGTCGGACACGTGGAAGTCGAGCGGCGGCGACGCCAGGATGACACCGGTCAGACCACCGAAGGTGAAGGTGATCAGGAAGCCGAGGGCCCAGAGCAGCGGCGTCTCGAACGTGACCGAACCGCGCCACATCGTGCCGACCCAGTTGAAGATCTTCACGCCGGTCGGGACCGCGATGAGCATCGTCATGAGCGAGAACCACGGGAGCAGGACGCCACCGGTGACGTACATGTGGTGCGCCCACACCGTGACCGAGAGGGCCGCGATGGAGATGGTCGCGTAGACCAGGGTCTTGTACCCGAAGATCGGCTTGCGGCTGAACACCGGGAAGACCTCGGAGACGATGCCGAAGAACGGCAGCGCGATGATGTAGACCTCGGGGTGCCCGAAGAACCAGAACAGGTGCTGCCAGAGCAGGGCCCCGCCGTTGGCCGGGTTGAAGATCTGCGCGTCGAACACGCGGTCCAGCCCGAGGCCGAAGAGCGCCGTCGCGAGGACCGGGAAGGCCATCAGGACGAGGAGCGCCGTCACGAGGGTGTTCCACGTGAAGATCGACATGCGGAACATGGTCAGACCCGGGGCGCGCATCGTGATGATGGTGGTGATGAAGTTCACCGCGCCGAGGATCGTCGAGAAGCCGGTCATGCCGAGCCCGAAGACCCAGAGTGTGCCGCCGAGCCCTGGTGTGAACGTCGTGTCACTCAGTGGCGCGTAGGCGAACCACCCGAACGAGGCAGCGCCCTGCGGGGTGAGGAAGCCGCCGACCGCGATGAGCGAGCCGAACAGGTAGAGCCAGAAGGCGAAGCCGTTGAGTCGCGGGAAGGCGACGTCGGGCGCACCGATCTGGAGCGGCATGATCGCGTTCGCGAAGCCCGAGAACAGCGGCGTCGCGAACATCAGCAGCATGATCGTGCCGTGCATCGTGAACAGCTGGTTGTACTGCTCCTTCGTCGCGACCACGTGCAGGCCGGGTTCGAAGAGCTGGGCACGGATCACGAGGGCCATCACACCTGCGAGCAGGAAGAAGATGAACGACGCGATCAGGTACATGTACCCGATGGTCTTGTGGTCGGTGGAGGTGATCCACCGGACGACGATGTTGCCCTTCCGACCCACCTTCGACGCCTGGAAGTCCGGCGACGAGGTCTGGGTCGGTTGGCCGACGAGTGACGTTGTCATCTGACGAGCCCCTACTTGTTCTCGCTGGACGCCTCGACCGGCGCCTTGTTGTTCGGTTCGTTGGTGTTGGTGTTGTACTCGTCACCGAGCAGACCGACCTTGCCCTGGTCCTTCAGGGTGTCGAGGTAGTCCTGGTACTGCGCCGGCGTGACGACCTTCACCTGGAAGAGCATCAGCGAGTGGTACTCACCGCAGAGCTCCGCGCACTTGCCCTGGTACGTGCCGAGCTTCTCCGGGATGAAGTACTCCCAGTTGGTCTTGCCCGGGAGCATGTCCTTCTTGTACAGGAAGTCGATCACCCAGAAGGAGTGGTCGACGTCGCGCGAGGAGAGCTCGATCGCGACCTTCTTGCCCTTCGGCAGGTAGAGGGTCGGCAGCTGCGACTCGTCGATCGCCCCGTTGGCGTTCTCTTCTTCCTGGGCCTGGATGCCCTGGTAGTAGACGCTCTCTTCGGGGTTGTCCTTGTTGATGTAGTTGAAGTCCCACGCCCAGCGCTTCCCGTACACGTGCACGGTGGCGTCCGGGTCGGCGAAGGGCTTCTCGATCGCGGCCTGGTCCTTCGCGGTGAAGGCGAAGAAGCCGAGCACGAGGATCAGCGGCACGATCGTGTAGAAGATCTCGAGCGGCATGTTGTACCGCATCTGCACGGGCAGGCCGGTCTGGCCCTTCCGGCGGCGGTAGACGATCGCGGCCCAGATGATCAGGCCCCACACGATGAGACCGACGGCGAGGAGAACGACCCAGCTGGTGGTCCACAGGCCGACGATGCGGCTCGTGTGGTTGGTGACGTTCTTCGTCTCCTCCGTGCCGGGGAGCCATCCGTTCATCTGCTGCTGCGTGCAGCCAGCCAGTGCGATGACCAGACCGACGGCCACCGGGACGGCCGCCCAACGTATACGGCGATTCGAACGCACTGTTACCTCTCGCAAAAGACGTGAGCTTCGGAGGTCAGCCCGTCGAGTCCGACGGCGTGCCGCACGAAGGCGGCGCATGGCTGGCTCCCAGCTTGATTGGAACACTCCTAGCTTACTCGCAGCTCGGTACCGCTCGCGCACACACGACACGGTTCTGGCCTCGATCCGCACGTCTGCGGGCACGATTTCGCCCGGTCACACCGCGCCCCGGCGGGCCACGTCCGGTCACACGAACGCGAGCGGGGAGCGACCCTTCCGGTCGCTCCCCGCTCGCGTGTCGGATCGCTGGCGATCAGTGGAAGCTGTCACCGCAGGCGCAGCTGCCCTGCGCGTTCGGGTTGTCGATCGTGAAGCCCTGCTTCTGGATCGTGTCCTCGAAGTCGATCGTCGCGCCGTCGAGGTACGGGACGCTCATCTTGTCGACGACGACCTCGACCCCGTCGAACTCGGCGGTGACGTCACCGTCGAGCAGGCGCTCGTCGAAGTAGAGCTGGTAGATCAGGCCGGAGCAGCCACCGGGCTGGACGGCGAGGCGCAGGCGCAGGTCGTCGCGGCCCTCCTGCTCGAGCAGGCTCGCCACCTTGCCGGCAGCGGCGTCGCTCAGGAGGACGCCGTGCGACTGCGTTTCGGTCGCCGGTGCTTCGGTGATGGTGTCGCTCATCGCGCGTCTCCCTCCGGGCGGTGTCGGTCACCGCGCCTGGCGTCGATTGTAAGCACCCTCAGCTGCGCGTCGCGAGCCTGGCGAGCAGGATCGTCTCCGACGCGATGGCACGGTGCAGGACGCCGAGGTGCTGCGACTCGTTCGGGCTGTGCGCGCGGGTGTCCGGGTCCTCGACGCCGGTGACCAGGATCTGCGCGTCCGGGAACTCCGCGGCGAGGTCGGAAACGAACGGGATCGACCCGCCGATGCCCTGCTCGACCGCCTCGGCGCCCCAGCCCTCCCGCATTGCCGTTCGGGCCTCCTGGACGGCCCAGCCGGCGGTGTCGACGAGGAACCCGTCGCCGCTGTCCGGCTCGGTGATCTCCATCCGTGCGCCGAACGGGACGTGCTCGCGCAGGTGCCGCTCGACGGCCGCGGACGCCTGCCGGGCGTCCTGGCCGGGGGCGACGCGGACCGAGACCCGTGCCGAGACCGTGGGCAGCAGGGTGTTCGAGGCGTTCGCGACGCTCGGCACGTCCATGCCGGTCACCGTGATCGACGGCTGGAACCACATGCGGGACAGCACGGCGCCGGTGCCGATCGGGCGGACACCGGGCACGAGAGCGGCGTCGACGGCGAGTTCGTCCTCGGTGCGCTCCGGCACGTCGGCCTCGTACGAGGACAGCCCCTCGACGGCGACCGAGCCGTCGGCGTCGTGCAGCGAGGCGAGCAGCCGCGCCATGGGGATCATCGCGTCCGGGGCCGCTCCCCCGAACATGCCACTGTGGCTGGCGTGCTCGAGCGTGGTCAGGGTGAGCTTGAAGGTGACGTTGCCGCGCAGCGAGACCGTGATCGACGGGACCTCGGTGGACCAGTTGTCGCTGTCCGCCACGACGATGACGTCGGCGGCGAGGTGCTCCTTCTGCTCGCGCAGGAACGTGCGGAACGAGCGGGAGCCGAACTCCTCCTCGCCCTCGACGAAGAGCACGATCCCGAGGTCGAGGTCGTCACCGAACTGGGCGTGCACCGCGCGGAGCGACGCGATGTGCGTCATCACACCGGCCTTGTCGTCCGAGGCGCCGCGGCCGTACAGGCGGTCGCCGCGCAGGGTCGGCTCGAACGGCGGCGTCTCCCACAGGGCCTCGTCGCCCTGCGGCTGCACGTCGTGGTGGGCGTAGAGCATCACCGTCGGCTTGCCGTTCCGCGCCGGGCGCACCGCGAGCACCGCGGGCTGGCCGAGCTCGGTCTCGGCGTCGGCCTCGGCGACGTCGGCCGTCGACCCGGACACCGCCGACCGCACGATCCGGACGTCGTCCGCGCCGAAGACCCCGGTCGACCGGGCGAGGTCCGCGACGGCCTCGGCACTCGCGCGCACGTTCGCCGGGTCGAAGGCCGACCAGGACACCGACGGCAGGCGCACCAGCGCGGACAGGTCGGCGATCGTCGTGGGCAGTGCACCCTGCACGTGTTCGCGCAGGGCGTCGAGGAGCGCGGGGTCGGTCGCGGGGGTGTGCTGTTCGCTGTCGGTCATGCCCGGTAATCTAGAGGAGATCCCGCACGCACACCGCCGTTAGGAACGCACCGTGGCGAAGGCAGCCCCCAAGACCAACACGACCGTCAACCCGACCGAGGCCGAGCTCCTCGAGCAGGGCAAGGGCCGCCCCACGCCGTCCCGCCGCGAGCGAGAGGCAGCGAACCGCCGTCCCCTCGTCGGCAACACGCCGGTCGACAAGAAGGCCGCCCGCGCCCGCCTCAACTCGGAGCGTGAGCGTGCCCGGGTCGGCATGGCCAACGGCGAGGAGCGCTACCTGCCGGCGAAGGACCGCGGTGAGCAGCGACGCTTCGTCCGCGACTGGATCGACGCCCGCTGGAACGTCGGCGAGGTCATGATGCCCGTGCTCGTGCTGTTCCTGATCGTCGGGTTCGCGGCCGCGCAGACGGTCATCGCGTCCTACTCGCTCCTGCTCGTGTGGGCGTTCGTGGCGCTGTTCATCATCGACTGCGTCGTGCTGTGGCTGTCGCTCCGCCGCAAGCTCACCGCCAAGTTCGGCGAGTTCCAGCGCGGCACGTTCCTCTACATCCTCACGCGGGCGTGGCAGCTGCGCTTCCTGCGGCTGCCGAAGCCCCAGGTCCGGCGCGGGCAGTACCCCACGCTCTAGCCACACGCACACGACGAAGCGCCGCCCGGCCTGCCGGGCGGCGCTTCGTCGTTCCCGCTCCCCCACTCCCCCGTTCGTGCTTCGTGAGCAGGAATGGTCGGGTGGGCGCGGCGCACCCGACCATTGCTGCTCACGAAGCGGCCGTGGGCGCACCCACACGACGGACTGGAGGCCCGTGGCGGTGTCGCCACGGGCCTCCAGTCCGTCAGGTGGTCGCGTCTACCGCGCGGCGCGACGCAGCCGCCGACGGCGCAGCCGGTTGATGCGCGCGGCCCAGGTCGGTCCCTCGTAGAGGAACGCCGTGTAGCCCTGCACGAGCGTTGCCCCGGCGTCGATGCGGTCCTGCACGTCCTGCTCGGTGGTCACACCACCGACGGCGATGACGCAGAAGTCGGCGGGCACCGCGGCGCGGACGCGACGCAGCACCTCGAGCGAGCGAGCGGCAACCGGCGCACCGGAGAGGCCCCCGGCACCCATCGCCTCGACGTCGGACGGATCGGCGGTCAGCCCGTCGCGGGAGATCGTCGTGTTGTTCGCGATCACCCCGGACAGCCCGAGCTCGACCGCGAGGCCCGCGATCGCGTCGATCTGCTCGTCGGTCAGGTCCGGCGCGATCTTGACGAGCACCGGCGTCCGGCCGGCGGCGTCACGCACCGCGGACAGCAGCGGTCGGAGCTGGTCGAGTTCCTGCAGCCCGCGCAGGCCGGGCGTGTTCGGCGAGCTGACGTTGACCGCCAGGTAGTCCGCGAACGTCGCGAGCCGACGGGTGGACTCGAGGTAGTCGTCGATGGCGTCCTCGACGGAGACCACCCGGCTCTTGCCGATGTTCACGCCGATGACGGGGCGACCGGGGTTGCGGCGGGCGCGCTCGAGGCGCCGGGCGGCCGCTGCGGCGCCGTGGTTGTTGAAGCCCATGCGGTTGATCAGGGCACGGTCGCCGATCAGCCGGAACAGGCGCGGGCGCTCGTTGCCGGGCTGCGGCTTGGCGGTGATGGTGCCGACCTCGACGTGGCCGAAGCCGAGCAGGCCGAGCCCGGCGATGCCGCGGGCGTCCTTGTCGAACCCGGCCGCCAGACCGAAGCGCGACGGGAAGTGGATGCCCATCGTGGTGATGCCGTCGGCCGCCGCGGGACGGCAGTACCGCTCGACGACGCCGCTCAGGAACGGCACGCGGGGCAGCCCGGCGATGACGGCGAAGGCCAGGTGGTGGGCACGTTCCGGGTCCATGTTCGCGAACACGGAGCGGAACACGACGCGGTAGCCGCCGCGCACGATGCGTTCGGCGATGCCGCTCACGCGCGCGTGCCGGACGGTGTGGACGACCCGGCGGCCGTGTCGGATGCCGCGTGGTGGTCGCGGCGGAGCTGGCCGATGGCGTCCTCGAAGTCCTCGAGCGAGTCGAACGCCTGGTAGACGCTCGCGAACCGCAGGTATGCGACCTCGTCGAGCTCCCGCAGGGGCGCGAGGATCGCGAGGCCGATGTCGTTCGCATCGATCTGGCTGGATCCGGAGGACCGGACCGTCTCCTCGACGCGCTGCGCGAGCACGGCCAGGTCGCCGTCGGTGACCGGGCGCCCCTGGCACGCCTTGCGGACGCCGGAGACGATCTTGTCGCGGCTGAACGGCTCGGTGACACCGTTGCGCTTCACGACGTTGAGCGATGCGGTCTCGGTGGTCGAGAACCGTCGACCGCAGTTGGGGCACTGTCGACGGCGGCGGATGGAGGTTCCGTCGTCGCTCGTCCGTGAGTCGACGACGCGGGAGTCCGGGTGGCGGCAGAAGGGGCAGAACATGTCGTTCCCCAGGCTATCGGTTCGTGCGCTCCGTCACGGCGGCCCCGTGCGCGGGGAGCTGCTCCTCGGTGGACAGGGCGACGATGTGCGGCGCGACCTCGGCCAGGGCCTCGGGCGTGTACCGGACGATCTGCTGGGGTCGCAGGAACGTCGACGCGGACAGCCCGGACCCGAAGCGGGCCTGGCCACCGGTCGGCAGCACGTGGTTCGACCCGGCCAGGTAGTCCCCCAGGCTCACCGGCGTGCTCGGCCCGACGAACACCGCACCGGCGGCGTCGATGTCGGCCAGCACGGCGTCGTCGTCGACCGTCTGGATCTCGAGGTGCTCCGGCCCGTAGGCGTTGCTCACGGTCGCGGCGTCGGTCAGCGAGTCCACCAGGACGATCGCGGACTGCGGTCCGTCCAGGGCGGTCTGGAGGCGCGCAGCCGTCCCGAGCACCGCCGTGCGTTCCGGGATGGCGGCTTCCACCGCGTCGGCGAACGCCGCGGACGTCGTCACCAGCACACTGCCGGCCTGCTCGTCGTGCTCGGCCTGGCTGATGAGGTCGGCGGCCACGAACCCGGCGTCCGCGGTCTCGTCCGCGATCACGAGGATCTCGGTCGCCCCGGCCTCGGAGTCGATGCCCACCACACCGCGCACCAGGCGCTTGGCGGCGGCGACGTAGTTGTTCCCAGGCCCCGTGACCAGGTCGACCGGCTCGAGGTCGATCTCGGCGACGCCGTACGCCAGCGCGCCGACGGCTCCGGCGCCGCCCATGGCGTAGACCTCGTCGATGCCGAGCAGCCCCGCCGCGGCGAGGATCGTCGGGTGCACCGCGCCGCCGTGGTCGCGCTGCGGCGGCGACACGAGGGCGATCGAGGGCACGCCCGCGACCTGGGCCGCGACGACGTTCATCACGACGCTGGACGGGTAGACCGCCTTGCCTCCGGGCACGTAGAGCCCCACGCGGCGCATCGGCTGCCAGCGCTGGTGGACCTCGGCGCCGTCGGCCAGGGTGGTCACGGACGGGGCGGGGATCTGCGCGGCACTCGCGGCCCGGACGCGGCGGATGGCCTCGTCGAGGGCTGCCCGGACCTCGGGCGTGAGCCCGGCCACGGCGGCGGCGATCTCGGCAGCGGGCACCCGGACGTGCGCGGGAGCCCCGCCGTCGAAGCGCTCGGCCTGGTCGTGCAGGGCCGCGGCCCCGCGGTGTCGGACGTCCTCGATCAACTCGCGCGCGGCGTCGACCGCGTGGGTCACGTCACCGGCGGCGCGGGGCATGAGTCGGAGGAGTTCGGCACGGGCGGGGAGGCCGCCGCGGAGGTCGATTCGCTGCATCATGAGGGGTCCGATCCTACCGAGCCGAACGCCGACGCCCAGTAACGTGAGGGCTGATGAACTTCGAGAAGGCACGGCGCCTCGTGAGCGACCTCGTCCGGGTGAACGAGCGGTACGCACGCGACGGCCACTACCGCAACGACGTCCGTGAGCGACTCGGCCGGACGGTGTCCCGGGTCGACGTCGGTGTGGCTCGGCGGGAACGCGATCGCGCGCCGCTGGCCGCGCGCCCGTTCGACGGCCTGGTGGAGACGAGCCTGTCGCTCGCCGGCATCCGCACCGTGGACCGCGATCCCGAGGTGGTGCTCGTGGTCGACGAACTCCGCGAAGGTGCCGCCTTCGCCGGGGTGCAGACCGCCCTGGCCGTCGCCCTGGCGCTCGGCGACCGCCTCGGCCGACGGGTCCGGGTCGTCATGGTCCGGTGGACGACACCCGGCAACAGTGCCGCCGCAGCCGAGGCGCTCGTCGCCGACCGGTTCCCGGAGTCGCGCGTCGACGGACGTCCCGGGGTCCGCGTGGTCCGGCGCGAGGACATCTTGGACACCGAGTTCGGCCGCGACGACGTCTGGGTCGCCACGCACTGGAAGACCGCGCACCCGATCGACGTCGCCGTCACCGCCGGGGTGGTCCCCCGACACCGCGTCGTGTACCTGGTGCAGGACTACGAACCCGGCTTCAGCCCGTGGTCGACCGAGTACGCGGTCGCCGCCTCGACCTACCGCGCCGGCTTCCGGATGCTCGTGAACTCCGAGCCGCTGCGCCGGTACCTGGCCGACGTCGAGGGCCTCGACGTCCCCTCCGAGCACACCTTCACACCGCACCTCGACCTCGAGCTGCTCGAACGCGTGGCCGCTGCCCGGGGGCACGAGGACGTTGTCCGGGTCCTCTTCTACGGCCGTCCGAGCAAGCACCGGAACCTGTTCCGCCTCGGCGTCGCCGCGCTGCGGGTCGCGGTGCAGGAGCTGGCCGCCGACGGCATCCGGGTCGAGTTCCACTCGGCCGGTGAACAGCACGGCGACGTCGAGCTCGACGGGGGCCGAGGCGACGTGAAGCTCGTCTCGCACGGCACCATGCCCTGGGACGACTACTTCCGGTTCATCGCATCGACGAACGTGGTGCTGTCGCTCCAGCACAGCCCGCACCCGAGCCACCCACCGTTCGACGGCGCGGTGTCCGGCGCACGTGTCGTGACGAACGAGTTCCGCGGCACCCGCGGGCACCTGCACCCGAACCTCGAGGCGGTCCCCGCCGATGCCCGTTCCCTCGGCCTGGCCGTCGCCGACGCCGTCCGGCAGGCAGCTGCGGACGGCCCGACCGGGCACGTGCCGCTGGCCGCGGGGGTGCTCGGTGGCCCGCTGGAGACCGCCGTGGACGCCCTCGCACGGGCACTCGAAGCAGAGGAGTCCGACCGATGACCCGCTCCACCCTCGTCGTCGTGCCCGTGTACGGCGACCTCGACTCCCTGCTGCGGTGCGTCGACGGGCTCCTCGAGCACCTCGACACCGAACGGCACCGCGCGCTGTTCGTCAACGACTGCGGGCCCGAGGCGGACACCATCGAGCGGGCGCTGCTCGACCGGATCGGCGACCGCCCCGGGTTCCGGTACGAGCGGAACGACCACAACCTCGGGTTCGTCGGCACGTGCAACCGAGCCGTGGACGAACTCGACCGCGGCGCCGACGACGCGGGCACCGAGGCCGTCCTGCTCCTCAACAGCGACGCCGTGCCGACGGCGGGGTTCCTCGACGCGATGCTCGCGGTCCTCGACGAGGACCGCACCGGTGTCGTGACCGCGCGCAGTGACAACGCGACGATCGCGAGCATCCCCTACCGCCTGACCAACCGGGGAGCCGCCCGCACCGAGGACCGCACGCGACGGGTCTGGGGCCAGCTCGCACCACTCCTCCCGGTGTCCCAGGTCCTGCCCGTCGCGATGGGCTTCTGCTTCCTCACCCGCCGGGAGCTGATCGCCGAGCACGGTCTGTTCGACGAGGCCTTCGCGCCCGGATACGGCGAGGAGAACGACTACTGCCTCCGGATCGCCGCCCACGGCTGGCTCGCCAAGATCGCCAACCGCGCGCTGGTCCTGCACGCCGGCGGCAAGAGCTTCTCCGGCAACCGCAGCGCCCTGCGCGCCGCGCACCAGCGCGTGCTCGAGGCTCGCTACCCGTTCCTGCCGGACGCAGTGGCCGCGTACCAGCGGCACGGCATGACGGCGACCGAGCGGTTCGCCGACGTCCTCGTCCCCTCGGGGCAGCGCCCGCGGCTCGCCGTGGACCTGCGGCACGTCGAGGACGCCGACACGCTCGTCCGCCAGGTCGACGCGGCCTTCGGGGACGGCTTCGACCTGGAGGCCCGGCTCCCCGCCGGTACGTCGGCACCGGCCGCGTGGACCGTCACCACCGGAGACCCCAGCCCGGACGACCTCGTCACGGTCGCCGTGCTCGTGGACCCGGCGCCCGCGGACGTCGTCGCGGCCAACCGGCGGGCGCTCCACCTGGTGGTCGTGCGGGCCGCGCAGAACGCGGTGCCGTGGTCGTCGCGAGCGCACCGGACGGGCGCCGACGCCCTCGCGGCCGTCGTGGACCACTTCGCCGTGGTCGTCGCACCGGGCGCGGTCACCGACGCCCGTGCACGCATCGAGGATGCGCTGACGGCCCCGCTCGCGGGCACGGCCGACGCGCTCGAACGTCGGTGGGCGGCGCTGCTCCCCCTCGACCTCACGGCCGCCGACGTCGCCGCGGCCAGCGCAGCGGACGAGGTCGTGCGCCTGCGCCGGGAGCTCACCGACCTGCGCGCGAGCAGGTCCTTCCGCACCGGCCAGGCGATCGCGAAGGTCGCCGCACGACTGCCGGGGCGCCGCTGATGGCCGAGGCGAAGGGCATCGGCCGCGTCGCACGGCGCCTCGCCCGACCCTTCCGGGGCCCGGACCGACCACTGACCGTGACCGACCGGCTCGACCGCTGGGCCCGGCGGATCGCCGAGTTCGAGGTACTGGACCGCGCGTACTTCGAGGCACAGACCGGACGGACGTTCGACACCGACGCCGACGCCGTCGCGTTCTACGTGCACAACGACGGGCAGCGTGGGCTCTCGCTGCACCCGCTCATCGAGCACGAGTGGATGCGCGAGCACCAGCCCGTCCCCGCGATGTCCTGGTACGACGCCCTGCACCAGGAGGGCCCCGAGCTCTTCCAGACCGGGCCGCTCTTCGACGCAGGCGTGTACGCCGCCTCGGTGCCGGGAGCCGACCGCCCGGCGACCACGCTCGATGCGCTCCGGCACTTCCTGCGGAACGCGACCGACGCGACCACGCTCCCCGTGCCTCCAGGCCGCCGTGGCGACGCTCCCACCTGGGGCGCCGCACGCGACGCAGCCGTCGCCGATGCGCGCGCCTTCGCCGGTGCGCAGCACCGCACCCGGCGACGCTACCGGTCCACGTGGGACGGGCCCGAGGTCGCCGAGGCCCTCGGCCGGTACCCGCGCGGTGTCGCGCGGCGCGACGCGGAGCAACCGCTCGTGTCGATCGTGATGCCGGTGTACCGGCGCGCCGACGTGGTCGGTGCGGCGATCGCTTCGGTGCGAGCGCAGCAGCACACGAACTGGGAACTCGTCGTGGTCGACGACGGGTCCGGCGACCACACCGTCGACGTCGTGCGCCGGCTCGCTGCCGAAGACGGGCGCATCCGGCTCCTCGAGCGGGAGAACGGCGGTGCCGGCGCCGCCCGGAACACCGGACTCGCGGCCGTGCGTGGCGACTTCGTCGCGTTCCTCGACGCCGACAACACCTGGCGTCCCGAACACCTGACCGCAGCCCTCGCGGCACTGCTCGAGACCGACGGGCCCGCCGTGCACACGGGGCTGCGGATGGTCGGCGCGAACAACGCGGACGACCGGACCGCGCCCGTCGAGACGTACCGCGGCGAGGACGGCACGCTCGACGACCTGCTCGCCGGCAACTTCATCGACCTCAACGCGCTCGTGGTCCGCCGTGACGTCGCCGCAGGGGTCGGCCCGTTCGACGAGACGCTCCGACGCTGGATCGACTGGGAGTGGCTGCTCCGCATCGGGCAGCGGTTCGGGGTGCCTGCGTACGTGCCCGTCATCGGCGTCGACTACGACAACGTGCGGGACCAGCGACGGGTCTCCTCCGCCCAGCCTGCGTCGTGGCAGGAGGTCGCGCTCGCCCGGCACCGCATCGACTGGGAGGCCCTGGCCGCCGCCGCACCATCGCGCGACGGCGGGCTCGTCTCGGTCGTCATGCCGGTGTACCGCGACTGGACCATGACCCGGCGCGCCGTCGACGCCGTGCTCGGTGCGGCGGACCACGACGGCGACCGCGTCGAGGTCGTCCTGGTCGACAACGGCTCTCAGCGATCGGTCTCCGCGATCCTCGGCGCCTGGTTCCGTGACGAACCCCGGGTGGTCCTGCAGCGCGAGGACCGGAACCGGAACTTCGCCCTGGGCAGCGACCTCGGACTCGCCCGGTCCTCGGGCGGCACCGTCGTCATGCTCAACAACGACACCGAGGTCACCACCGGCTGGCTGCGGCCGCTCGTCGGCGCGCTGGACGACCCGTCGGTCCTCGGCGCGCAGCCCCTGCTCGTGTACCCGGACGGCGTCGTGCAGGCCGCCGGCACGGTCTTCGGCGGGGACAAGGTGCTCCCCTGGCACTTCCTCGGCGACCACCCGCGACACGACGCCGACCGCGTGTTCGGGTCGGGCTCCGCCGGCGCAGTGCGGTTCTCGGCGATCACCGCAGCCGCCGCGGCGTTCCGTGCCGCCGACCTGATCCGCTGGCACGGGTTCGACCCCGTGTACGCCAACGGGCTGGAGGACGTGGACCTGTGTCTCCGCGCGCTGTCGACGTCACCGGCGGGCTCCGCCTTCGTCGTCGTCCCGTCGTCGGTCGTCGTCCACCACGAGAGCCGCACGCCGGGCCGGGACGACGCCCGCGTCGACAACCGCCGCGTCTTCGACGAGCGGTGGCGCGGGCGGTACCCCGACGCCGACGCCGACGACCGGTACGACGCAGCCGGACTGCGCTACCTCGGAGTGGCCCCCGGGCTCCCCAAGGGCCACGGCGTGATGGTGCGGTCCTCGCGACCGGTCATCGTCCGGGAGGAGGGGGCTGCAGGCTTCCGTGTCGCCGTCAAGCACGACGGCACGCGCGTCGCGGACGTGTCCGCACTGGCCGCCGCACTCGAGGCCGCGGGACACGTGGTGCAGGTCGACATGCCGACGTCCTGGTACCGGGGATCCAGCGGGTTGGACGAGGTGACCGTGCTGGTCGTGGGGACACCGTCTTCGGGGCCGGGTGGTTCGTCGTTCGTGCCGCAGCCGGGGGCGCGGAACGTCGTGTGGCTGACTGAGGGGCAGTCGGTCGCGGACGGGGACTTCGCCGTCGTGGTCGGGGCTGCGGCGGAGGCGGGGCAGGTCGTCCGGTCGCTGTGAGCCGAGGCTTCGTCGCGTACCAGGCGGACTCTCTGGCGTCGTTCATCCGGTTCCGAGGCGATCGCACCCCGTTGTTCACCTTCAGCGCGCAGCATGAACGCATGTCGCTGATCTCAGACGTCGTGCGGTCGACCTTCACGACCAAGTGCTCGGTGTGCGGTGCGGTCATCCGGAAACGCGATGCGCTCGACCACGAGGGACTGGCGTTCTGCTCGGTCCTGCACGAGGCCGAGTACATCGTCGCCACGCTCGACTGACACCACCCCGCCTCCGGTCGAGTCCCCGTAGGATCGGTCAGTGCCCGATCACCTCCTCGCGGTGTTCCCTGCCTACCGCGACAACCCGTTCCTGAACCTCATGCTGCTGGCCCCACGGGCACGCGGCTGGAACGTCCTCGAGAGCCTGCGTCTGGAGCAGCTCGAGCAGCACCTCGGTCGCCTCGGTACCGGTGACGTCTTCCACATGCACTGGACATCCCCGATCGTGCAACGAAACGACGACGACCTCGAAGACGCCCAGGCTCGTCTCGATCGTTTCCGCACCGCCGTCGACGCGGCGCGCGCACGCGGAGCTCGGCTCGTCTGGACGATCCACAACGTCCTCCCCCACGATGCGCGGCACCTCGAGCTCGAACTCGAACTGAACCGCTACCTGGCCGACGCCGCAGACGTCGTCCACGTGATGAACAGGGACACACCCACGGCCGTGTCCTCGTACTACGAGCTCGACCCGGCAAAGGTCGTGCACCTCCCGCACCCGAGCTACCAGGGCGTGTACCCGGACTCGGTGTCGCGCGAGGAAGCGCGTGCGTCGCTCGGACTCACGGACCGCGACCACGCCGTCCTCGCCTTCGGCCAGATGCGCCCGTACAAGGGCATCGACGTCCTGGTCGAAGCCGTCCGTGCGCTCGCCCCCGCTGAGCGTCCGGTTCTGCTCCTCGCCGGCAGGACCTCCGACGAGGACCGCGCCGTCATCGATTCGCTGCTCGGCGACGACGTCCGTGCTGTGCGCGAGCACGACCACGTCGAGGACGTGGACGTGCAGCGGTGGTTTCGGGCGGCCGACCTCGCGGTGTTCCCCTACCGCCGCGTCCTCAACTCCGGCGCACTGCACCTCGCCGCGTCGTTCGAGGTGCCGGCCGTGCTACCGGACGAGCCGTACCTGCGTGCGGAGTTCGGGGGCGAGGAATGGGTCCGGTGGTTCGATCCGTCGGACGCGGCATCGTCGGTCACTCCGGGATCGTCTCTCGCCTCGCTGTTGATGGGTCCGGCGGCGGCGGTGGGAGCGGACGTGTTCAGCCGACGGCTCGCGCCGTTCAGGCGGTCGCGGGCGTACGCGGAGCTGCTGGAGCGGGTCCGGGGCTGAGCGTCGGGCGGGGGGCATGCTCCTCGGCGAGCGCGCCACACGTCAGGAGTCCGCCAGCGCTGTTGACGGTCGGTGCTCGAGGATGAGCTGGCGGAACGCGTGACCGAGCACCGCGTACTGCTGTGGCCCGGCCGGGTGGATACCGTCGGCGCTGAAACCCGGCGCCCAGGCGTCCCCATCGCGCGCCGCGGTCCACGGATCCACCCACGTCCAGCCCCGCTCCCGTGTGAGAACGCGGAGGTCGCGGTTGTAGGCGAGGGCCTCGGCCGCATGTGCCCGATACGGCGGGATCGCCGCGACGAGTACGCGATCGGGGTGGATGACCTCGGCGATGCGGTCGTAGGAGTCGGCCGTGTCGGCGACCGTCTCCCCGTGCAGCACGGCGTTGGTGCCCGCCAGGACGACGAGCACGTCGACGCGCTCGACGGGGCGGACGGCGTCGGCCATCTGCTCCGGCGTCGCGCCGGCCCGTGCCCACCCGCCTGCGAACTGGATCCCGTCGCGAACGGCGTACGTCATCCAGGAGTCCTCATCGAATCCGTTGCCGAGGAACCGCGAGTGCCCGGCGCTGAGCGAATCCCCGACGACCGCCACCCGGAGCGGCGCCGACGGTGAAGCTTCGGCCGCGATCAGGGTCGACTCAGTGTCGCGGAGCGACTCGGCGCTCACCCAGGCGAGCGCCGCCACGACGAAGGCCACCACCAGCACGGCCACGACGACGGGTACGGAACGGCGCATGTCCACCATTCTCGACGATGCGCGCCATGGGCCGCACATTGCTCGGCGCAACTGCGGCGATCGACCTGCGGGTCAGCGGCCATTCCTTCCGGTCAGCGGAGGCGGCGCGCGATCCTGGCAAGGAGGCTCCCGCGCCCCGGGTGTTCCGGGGTGCGGCGGTCGACCAGGAAGCGCCAGCCGTCCTTGCGGTCCGCGAGGGGTTGCATCGGGACGGTGTCGGCGACGGGCGGGAGAGGCATCCGTGCGGTGACCACCGGGAAACGGCCGTCGACACCGGCGAAGGACACCGACACCCTGTGGCGACCTGACGTGACCCGCTCAGCGAGCACCTCCGCTCGCCAGCGAGCACCGTCGGCGAAGACCGCGACGGCGTGCTCGTTGGCGTCGGCATCCGCCAGCAGCAGGGTGGCCCGGAGCCCGCGTGCCACGAGGTCGGCCGGGCCGCCGATCACCAGGCCCGTCGCCGTGACCTCGACTCGGTCGACCATGAGGGGCACGACGTGCCGGAGCGCCGACACCGCCCGGACGCCGTCGGGGTCGCGCATCCCGACCGCAGCTGTCATCGCGTCGGCGAGGACCGCGCCCGATGGAGGCACGACGACCGCGACCGCCGGCAGGCGGTGAGCCAGCCAGACCGGGTCGACCTCCTCGGCGGTGTTCACCAGCGTCGGCACGAGCCCATCCCGGGCGAGGGTCTCAGCGATGTCCGGTTCCGCCCGGGACGCCCGCGCCACGGCGTCGATCCACGCCCCGATCCGTTCGGTCGCGATCGTGCTCGCCTCGCCGAGCACGAACGACCGCGCAGCGAGCCAGTCGCCCTGCAGGACCAGTGCCCAGAGCGCACGACGGGCGGGAGCGACGTCGCGCAGGAGATCGACCGGGAGGGCCGCTGCGAGCGCTGCCGTAGCTCGCGCGACCGTCGCCATCGCAACGGCGTCGGGATCGGTGAGCAGGAACCGGTGCAGGTGCGCCCAGCCGTCCGCGTCGAGGACGACCATGGCGTGCTGAACACGGAGCACGGGGCTACCGCTCACCGCAACGGCGCAGGCAAGCTCCTGTTCGAGGTACCGCACGGTGCCCGCCGCATCGGCGCGGAGCGACAACGACGTCGTGTCCCCGCGGTCACGGTACAGGTAGACACACTGAGGGACGATGTCGATGCTGCGCGCCTCGACGAACGCCCGCGTCATCGGCTGTATGTCCTCGACGCTCTGGACCTCGGGGAACCACAGTCCCATACGGTCCCAAGCGGACCGACGGAACACCCGGTTCCAGCAGGCGCGTCCGGACAGGAGCTCCGGAACAGCCTCCGGAGCGGCGGCTCGGACGACCTCGTCGAACCGGTACCAGCGGCGGGTGGGACTCCACGTCCTCGTCGCGGAGAACTTGAGGTGGTCGCCGATCACCACGTCGGAACCGCTCGCCTCCAGCGACGCGAGCATGGCCGCGTAGGCGCCGTCAGGGACGATGTCGTCGGCGTCGGCGAAGGCGAGGTACTCGCCCGTCGCAGCGGCGACACCCTCGTTCCGTGCGGCGGCGGCGGTCGGTGCGGTCGAGACGAGGAGACGAACGCGAGGGTCGGACCGCGCCGCGGCTGCCACCCGTTCCGCGGTGTCGTCCGTCGACCCGTTGTCGACGACGAGCACCTCGGCCACCGATGGCCCCTGGGCGAGCAGGGAGTCCAGCGCTTCGTCGATCCAGCGCCCAGCGTTCCGCGCCGCTATGACGACCGAGAGGAGGGCGTCGTCGTCACTGTGCTCGATCACCCGCCGACGCTACCAAGAGTCGAGCGTTCCTCCTGCACCGGGCGCGGCTGCTGATAACCTCTCCGGGCGTCGCTCCGCTCGGCGCGTTCGCCCATGGCCGAGCTCGACGTCCACACCCCGAAAGGCACGCGCGTTGCGCAGCGAAACTTCCCCCCTCATCTCTGCCGTCATCCCGTGCTACAACGTCGGTCGGTACCTGCCCGAGTTCCTCGCCTCGCTCGACGCTCAGACGAGCGGCCTCGACGACGTCGAACTCGTCTTCGTCAACGACGGTTCCCCGGACGACTCGCTCGCAGTCATCGAGCGCTGGGCCGTCGGGCGTGACGGCGTCGTCGTGGTGGACCAGGAGAACGCTGGGCTGTCGAACGCGCGGAACGCCGGCATGGCCGAGGCCTCGGGCGTGTGGGTGAGCTTCCCAGACCCGGATGACCGGCTCGACGCGAACTACTTCGCCGAGGCGCTGAAGTTCATGCGCCTCTACGACCTTCCCGACCTGACCCTGCTGGGCACGCACCAGGTGGTGTGGGATGAGACGACCGGCCTTCTCACAGACACCCACCCGCTCCGTCACAAGTTCGCGACGGGGAGCCGGATCGCGGACTTGCACGTGGAGCCTCTCGTCCACATGAGCGCGAACTCCTCGTTCATGCGCCTCGGACTCATCCGGGAGCTCGGGCTGCTCTTCGACCCCGAGGTGCGCCCCAACTTCGAGGACGGGCACTTCATCGCGCGGTACTTGCTCCTCAACGGGACACACAAGCTCGGACTGCTCGCATCGGCGAAGTACCACTACCGGACCCGCACCGACGGCAGCTCCCTCGTCCAGGTGAGCTACCTCAAGGAGGACAAGTACACGCAGCTCCTCCAGGCCGGGTACCTCGACCTCGTCGAGACAGCGCACCGAGCAGCCGGCGACCTGCCGCGGTGGCTCGAGAACGTCCTGCTCTACGAACTCTTCTGGTACTACAAGAACGAACGCAAGATCCGCTCCATCACGGCGGCGGCACCCACGACGGTGCTCCCCCGCTTCCACGAGCTCGTCGGGCTCGTCCTGCAGTCGATCAGCGACGACGCGATCCGCGAGTTCAACGTGATGGGCGTCGAGTTCCCGATCAAGGCGACGTTCCTGCACGGCTACGCCGGCGCACGGTGGGCTCCCGAGTACGTCCGACTGAACGAGGTCGACGAAATCCGTCAGGAGGTTCATCTCACCTATTGGTTCACCGGGGTGAACCCGCAGGAGCGCTTCGTCGTCGACGGTCAGCAGGTCGAGCCCTTGCACGCCAAGACCGAGGACTTCGCTTTCTACGGTCGGGTGACGATGCGACGACGCCACGTCTGGCTCGCCCGTGGCACGAGGACCGTCGTCGAGGTCGACGGCCGCGCCCTCCCGAGCGTGCGGCACGAGCAGTGGGGGCACACCGAGGCGATCACCATCCGTGACCTCGCACCGGTGATCCACGACGAGCGCCGCCGAGCCACCCCACGGCTTGGCGCACCCGAGGAGACAACTCGTCAGCGCACCGGTGCGCTGCTCCGGCGCATCCGCGGCGACGTCCGCAAGTACGTCTCGAAGCGCGCCCGCGAGAACGCCGCGACCTCCCGCCACCTGCACAAGCAGTCGACCCGCGACAAGTTCGCGCACGCTTGGGCGTTCATGGACAAGGACACCGACGCCGGTGACAACGCTGAGCACCTGTACCGGTGGGTGGCGGCGAACCGGCCGGACATCAACGCCTGGTTCATCCTCGACCGGCGGTCGAGCGACTGGGACCGGCTGGAGCGCGAGGGCTTCCGGCTCGTCGAGTACAAGTCGAAGGACTGGGCGTCGCTCCTGCTCTCGGCCGACCACCTCGCCTCGTCACACATCGACCACTACGTGATCCACCCGCTGGACGCGCGTCGGTACGGCAAGTCGCACTTCAAGTTCACCTTCCTACAGCACGGCATCACCAAGGACGACCTCTCACGCTGGCTGAACATCAAGCCGATCGACGTGTTCGTCACAGCGACGCCGCCGGAGTGGCACTCGATCGCGGGAGATGGACCCTTTGTGTTCACCTCACGCGAGACGCAGCTCACTGGCTTCCCGCGGCACGACGCACTCCTCGCCAAGCGGGCGGCGTTGTCCGAGACCGAACGCGACTCGATCGTGCTGATGCCGACTTGGCGGCAGGTGCTCCTTGGGGCCTCGATTCCGGGCTCCAACGCTCGGGCGAAGGGCGAGAACTTCGCCTCGAGCGAGTACGCCCAGCAGTACGGAGCGTTGCTCCGATCCGAGCGGCTGCGCGCGATCGCGGAGGCGTCGGGCAAGCGCATCGTCTTCATGCCGCACCCGAACATGAAGCCTCACCTCGACGACTTCGACGTCCCGGACCACGTCACCCTGCTCGGCTACGACGGCAACGACGTCCAGTCGGTCCTCGCGCGTGCCTGCCTCGTCCTCACGGACTACTCCTCGCTCGGTTTCGAGGCCTCGTTCCTGCACATCCCGGTGGTCAACTTCCAGTTCGACGCCGAGGACTTCTTCAACGGCATGCACATCGGGCGACGCGGGTACTTCGACTACGAGCGGGACGGGTTCGGCGAGCGCGTGCTGACCGTCGATGCGGCGGTGGACGCCATCGGGGCGGTCGCCGCCAACGGCTGGCAGCTGGCTGAGCCGTTCGCATCGCGGGTGGCGCGGACGTTCACGATGCGGGACGGCCGCAGTTCCGAGCGTGTCATCGCTGCCATGCAGGCCACGCGTGAGCGCGGCCCTCGTCCCGCGGCCCCCGCCGCGCTCGCCACCGACTCCGACGCTGACCTGATCCGCGGCTGAGCCGCGGCCCGACCGAGAGGTTCGAGCATGGTCGAGATGACCCCTGCCCCCCTGCGCCGTGAGCGGGCGCTCCCGCAGACCCAGCGGTACGCAGCGCTGGACGGTCTTCGCTTCGTTGCCGCACTGGCGGTGTTGGCCTTCCACTACACTGCGCGCGAGACCGACGCCTGGACGACACCCGCCTCGGAGTTCGCCCCAGGAGTGTTCGACGTCTCGAAGTACGGAGTCTTCGGAGTCGACCTCTTCTTCGTCATCAGCGGCTTCGTCATCCTGATGAGCGCGTGGGGCAGACCGCTGGACGGTTTCGTCGCTTCGCGCATCGCACGGCTGTACCCCGCGTATTGGGTCTCGGTGCTTCTGACGGCCGCGGTGCTGATCGCGACCGGGGCGTACTGGCTCTCACCGAGCGAGATCGCCATCAACCTCACGATGTTGCACGAACCGTTCGGCGTCGACCACGTCGATGGAGTCTATTGGACGCTCTGGGTCGAGATGCGGTTCTACTTGCTCATCGCGATCTTGCTCTGCTTCAGGCTGACCGAGCGGAAGGTGCTCGTCTTGTCGGTCGTGTGGCCCGTTGTCGCCGTTCTTGCAGAACGCCACGGCTTCGACTTTCTGGCGTACATGCTGGTCTGGCAGCACGCTCCGCTGTTCGCGGGCGGCATGTTGATCTACCTGATCGTGCGTGAGCGTCGCGACGTCATGGCTTGGATGCTGCTCGCCGTCAACATCGCCTTTGCGATCACCACTGCTGGCCCGGAAGCCGCGCAGAGGATCGAGAGCACCACGGGGAGCCCGATCCCTGAGTGGACCCAGTTCGTGCTCATCGTGATGTGCTTCGGCGCAGTACTCCTCGTCACGCTGACTCCCGTCCGGCGCCTGTCGTGGAGCTGGCTCACAACCGTCGGAGCGTTGACCTATCCGCTCTATCTCCTGCACGAACACATCGGCTGGAAGGTCATCGCCCACACGCAGCAGTACGGCTGGCTCGTCGCGGTCCTACTTGCAACGATCGTGAGTATCGCACTTGCCACCGGTGTTCATTACGGGATCGAACGCCCGTTCGCCCCGAAGCTCCGTCGTGCCGTGCAGGCTGCCATCGGCGATGCCCGGTCTCATGGCCGGAGGGCTGAATGATGAACGACCGTCCCGCTCCCGCGCGTCGGGTCGTCGTCATGGGCGACGTCGGCTGGCCGCACCTGTACCACGTGGGTGACGAAGCGATGACCCAGGTCGCGATCGACCGGCTCACCGCTGACGGTGTCGTCGACGTCACCGTGGTTGCGGCCGATCCTGAGGTTGCGGCACGGCTCCATGGAGTGGCAGCAGTCCCCCGCTTCCACTTCAAGCTCGGGTGGCCCCGTGAATGGCACGACAGCCACCTCGAGAAGGTCCTCGCCCCGTTGGCCGGCTTCCAGCGCAGGACGGGACCGGCGCAGACCGTCCTGGACGCCGTGCACGACGCGGACGCGGTCGTCATCGCCGGCGGCGGAAACATGACGAGTCAGTACGTGCACCAGCTGTACGAGCGACTCGCCCTGGTCCGTGTGGCTCGCCATTTCGGCCGGCCGGTCTTCGTCACGAGCCAGACGCTCGGCGCCACCTTCAGGGAAGTCGACCTGCCGGTGATGACCGAGATCATCGACTCAGCGGCTGTGTTCGGGGCTCGCGAGGGGACCAGTGCCACGCTAGCTCGCTCGATGGCCGCCGATGCCGGACGCGTCTTCACCACCGGCGACGACGCGTTGCTCCTCCCCCGGGCACCGCTCGACGACGAGGTAGACGGCCTGCCGGAACGCTACTTGGTCGCGAGCTTCGAGCGGCCGCCGGGCCTCGACGACGAGAGGGCACGAGCACATGCCGACCGCGTCGGCCGGGCACTCGAGGCGGTCAGCCAGGCGCTCGACTGCGCCGTCGTGTTCGTCCCACACGCGGGCTCGCTCGACGTCGAGACTCCGAAGGACGACGTCGTCTCCCACGCTGCGATCGCCGTTGCTGTCTCCCGGCCGGTGCTGCTCCCGGTGCTGCCTGCCGGCCAGACCCTCGCGGTGACGTCGCGCGCGCTCGTGTCCCTGTCCACCCGGTACCACCCCGTCGTGTTCGCCGCGGCCGCAGGTGTTCCAGCGCTCGGCTTCGCCGACACGGCCTACACCTGGCAACGCATGGTCGGAGCCACATCGCAGTACGGACTGGCACGGACCGTGCTCCCCGGTACAGTCCTCGACGACCCGACGGTCCTCGCGGGCCTCGTCTCGTCGCTCGTAGACGAGTGGCCGCACGTGACCGAAGGCGTCAACTCGGCGGTCCGGGCCGTCCAGCAGGGCCAATCGGATTGGTGGCGCGCGCTCGGCTGCGCATTGCGGGGTGAGCCCTTCGTGTTCAAACCGATGGACCCGCCTGCCCAAGTGCCGCTCGGAGCCACCGAAGCAGTGTTGGCCGACGCCGCCCCCGTCCTCGGTGTGGACTCCGGACGCGAGCGCGAAGCGCACCGCTGGACCACCGAGCGCTTGGAGGCCGTCGCTGCGGAACACTCGGACCTCGAACTCCGGCTCGGACGCGAGTCGCGGGAGCGTCGCACAGTCGAGCAGCAGCTCGGCGAGGCGCGGGAGCTCGTCGAGCACACACGCTCCGAAGCGGCGGCCCTCAGGAGAGAGCTCGCCGAGGAGCAGCGTGCCACCGCCGACCTGGCCGCCGAGGGCGAGCGTCTCTCTGCGGAGAAGGCGCGGTGGCGTGCAGCAGCGCTCGGGTACCGGCGCGAGGTCCAGCGGTACCGGGACCGGCGTATCACCCGTATCAGCGACGCACTCGCCCGCGCCTTCCGCCGTCCGTCCTGACCGGCCTCGTGACCGGACACCCCGGCGCTTCGGCTAGCCTGAAGGGATGAGAATCCTGCGTGGACGTGGCGACCGCACCGACGGTGGAACGCAGCTGAACGCAGCAGGACCCGACCTGGAGGAACACCTCGACGACCTCCGCCGGATGAAGCGCCCAGTCGTGCTCATCGCCGGCCCGACGTCGAAACGGGACCTCCCTCGGTGGCGCGCCGCGTTCGAGTACCGGCTCCACGTCTTGGCGGACCTCCGCGCCCGCCCAGAACTCGAGGAGTCGGGTGCCGTGCAGGCCGCGACCAACGACGAGATCGCGGCGTACCTCCGCTCTGTCGGTCCCGTCGCCGCCGTGGTCGACGAGCAGGCAACGACGCTCGTCGAGCAGCTGCAGCGCTGGCAGCGGAGCTTTTTCCACATCGCGGCCGAGGGCTCGTTCATCTCGCTGCGCACCGAAGAACGCTCGCCGTGGGCTGCGGCGCTCGAGTCGCTTGGGTCGCGCCGCATCGGTGCCGGTGAAGTCGAAGAGCTCCAGGACAGCATCACTCGCACGTGGGACAGCGATGGCAGGACGATCTCCGCGAAGCAGCGGGACCACCTCGTCAAGGTACGACACGAAGACGCTCTCGAACTGCTTCCCGGCCGTCTCGGAGCCCAGAACGTCCGAGTCCTCGGCTCACGCAGGGCAGCGACGGTCAAGGACCAGCCAATCGTCCGCTCGACCGGTTCCGACGTCGCCCACAAGCTGCCCGCCTTCCCGATGCAGGCTCCGGAACTGTCCCTGCTCGAGGTGCGGGGCGGAACCACCCTCGGCCCGGCCATGCTGGCCGTGACCGGGTCGACGGTGCTCCCCAGCTCGTTCAAGCACCCGTGGCGCGCATGGAACGACGAGCTCCGCAACGTGAGTGAGCAGATCGCCCTGCCCATGACGGAGTCTCGGCCTGAAACGCCGCGGCTCGACGGCGTCTTCTTCGATCTCACGGCCCCGGAACCCGGCGACCGTGCCCAGTTCCTCTCGGTGTCGCTGTCGAAGCTGTGGGGGTGGGCCGAGGCAAAGCGCCGCGAACCGGCACTGCGCGCCCTGTACCGGACCAGCCCCGAGGACCCCGAGGCGGTGTTCCAGCGCGACGTCCTGCATGCGTTCGGCATCGTGCCGGAGGACGTCCACATGGTGGACTGCGACGTCGTGGTGGAGCGCCTGGTGATCGCGTCACAGTCCTGGCAGGACGGCGGCCACCACTACGCGCACCCGGTGAACGCAGAGACCTGGGCTGCGATCAGACGAGGTCTCGGGGTCGATGGAGATGGTCCGGACCGAGTCTTCCTCACCCGTCATGACAGCAACGGCACGCCGCTCCCCCGCAACGCGGCAGAGGTCATGGCACGCTTCGGTGCGCTCGGCTTCACCATCGTCAACCTCGACTCCGCGACCGCATCCGAGGTTGCTCGGACCCTGCGCGGAGCGCGGACGGTGGCGGGGTTCTCCGGCGGCGCGCTCCACGCCTCGCTCTTCGCGGCGGACCCGGAGCACATCGTGGTCGTGACGCACGACTCGAACACGAGTCGGAGCGAGCACTTGTTCGCGACACTGCTCGCAACCGAGATTGATTACCTGTGGTCTCGCCCGGACGTAGCCCAGCCGAAGGACAAGTTCTCCTCAGCTGCCTTCCGGTCGGCCTGGGACGTCGACCTCCGTGCCAACGCGACCGCTCTGGACGCGCTCCGGCGCTGACCTGGGTGTCTCACTCCAGGCGAGCGTCAGAGCGACGCCTGTCCGGGTTGAAGGAACCGAGGTACGAGGCCGTCAGACGGTGGCGTTGTACGCCTTGGCGATCTCGTCGGTCTTGCCGATCATCTTCAGCTCACCCTGATTGAGCCAGGCCACCTCGTCGCACATGTCCTTCACCGTGCTCATCGAGTGGGAGACGAGGATGACCGTGCGGCCGTCCTGCTTCATCTCCTTGAACTTCTCACGGCACCGCTTCTGGAACGTGGCGTCACCGACGGCCAGCACCTCGTCCACGACGAGGATGTCCGGTGTGACGGCTACGGCCACCGAGAAGCCGAGGCGGACGTACATGCCGGACGAGTAGTTCTTGACCGGCTGGTCGATGAAGTGACCCACGCCGGAGAACGAAACGATGTCGTCGAACTTCCGCGTGACCTCCTTGCGGCTCATCCCGAGGATCGAGCCGTTGAGGAAGACGTTCTCGCGCCCGGAGAGCTCGGGGTGGAAGCCCGAACCGACCTCGAGCAACGAGGCCTGCTTGCCACGGGCGGTGATCGACCCCTCCTCCGGCCAGAGGATCTTGGCCAGGCACTTCAGCAGCGTCGACTTGCCCGAGCCGTTCTTGCCGATCAGCCCGAACGTCGTTCCGTGCGGCACCTCGAAGGAGACGTCCTTCAACGCCCAGAAGTCCTCGTGCACGGACTTCTTGCCACGCATGACCATGCTCTTCAGCGAGTCGTTGCGCTCGCTGTACATGCGGAATCGTTTCGACACGTGGTCGACGGTCACGGCAGCATCGGTCACAGGAGTTCAGCCAGCTTCTTCTCGTTGCGGGAGAACACGAAGTAGCCGAGTGCGAGCGAGGCGCATCCAGCGATGGCGCACGCGACCAGGTCGGTCCAGTTCGGGAGACGGTTGTCGTACATGAGGTTCCGGAAGACCTCGGAGAACCGCTCGATCGGGTTGAGCTTGTAGACGTGGATGATCCACGGGTGTCCGGCCTTGTTCGCGGCGTCCTCGACAAGCGAGAGCGGGTAGATGATCGGCGACAGGTACATCCACATCTGCAGGCCGATGCCGACGAGGTGCTGCATGTCGCGGAAGTGCACGTTGATGATCGACAGGATCAGCCCGAGGCCGGCGGCGAACATGGCGAGGAACACCATCGTCAGCGCGATCAACGGAAGGTAGATCCAGAAGTTCGACCCCGCGATCGCGAGGGCGATCAACAGCACCCCCATCTCCACCAGCCACGTGAACCCGAAGGACCCGACGGCCGCGAGCGGCAGCGTCATCCGCGGGAAGTACACCTTCTTGATCAGCGAGCCGTTGGCGACGATCGACGTCATGCCCGAGTTGATGACGTTGCGCGCGAAGATCCACGGCAGCAGGCCGCACATCAACCACAGCGGGTAGATGTTCAGTCCGCTGGGGTCACCGACCTCGAGTCGTGCCCGGAAGATGAACGAGTACACGATCGTGTAGATCAACATCGTCGCGAGCGGGTTGATCAGGGACCACAGTTGCCCGAAGACCGTGCGGCGGTACTTGCCCTTGACCTCGCGGGCGGTGAGGTTCGCCAGGAGTTCCCGCGACGACATGAGCTCGTTCAGGTACGTCATGCTTCGGGTGCAGGCTCCTCCGGGGCGCAACGCAGCGCTCCTCACAGGGATTCGGGGACGAGGCATTCTCGCACACTCGTTGCACGACGCACGTTCGACGCGGTGACTCGGGTGCGCGGCGAGTGGCCAGAGAGCAAACGCTTGGAAAATCATTAGTAGGGTTGGTGGGTGATCGTCAGCTTCGCCAACCACTCCACCGCGCCGGTGAACCTCGGCGGGGCGGAACGGTCACTCATCCGCTTCGTGGAGGACTGGCAGGCGCAGGACCCGGCCATGACGCCGACCTTCATCACCAAGGCCCCGCGCGGCAAGTTCATCGATGCCCTCGACGAGCGTGGCTGGTCGTACGACGCGCTGCGGTTCCGCGGCTGGGCCCTGCCGAGTCCACAGCCCGCACCGGCTGCCGAACGCGCCGCCTTCGCGACCGTCGACTACGCCGCCGTGAACGCGATCATCCGGAAGTACGAGCGGGAGCGCCCGGATCTCGTCGTCACCAACACACTCGTCGCCCCGTGGGCGTCGTTCGCCGCCGCGGTCCTCGGGATCCCGCAGGCGTGGTTCGTCCGTGAGTACGGCGACCTCGACCACGGTCTGCAGTTCCAGACGGGCCGTGCGGGCGTCCTCGGCGACATCGGCCTGCTGTCCGGGGCCGTCGTCACCAACTCCGAGGCGATGCGCGACCACCTCGCCAAGTACATCCCCGCCGACAAGCTCTCCGTCGCCTACCCGACGGTCGACACGAGCCGACTCCTGGCGACGAAGGACGACACGCCTGCCGTCGCCCCTTTCCCGCAGGCAGAACCCGGCCTCCGGATCACGGTCCTCGGCCGCGTCGAGGAGTCCAAGGGGCAACACCGCGTCGTCGACGCGCTCGGCGCGCTGCGCCGACGAGGCGTGACTGCGAGCGTTTGCTTCGTCGGGAGCTGGAAGCACCCGGGTGAGGACCAGCGGCTCACCGACCGCGCCCGCGCGCTCGGTGTCGCCTCGCACGTCGTCTTCGCCGGCGAGCAGCACACGCCCGCGCCCTTCATCCACGCGGCCGACGTCTGCGTCACACCGTCCACCATCGAGGCCTTCGGTCGCACCACCGCCGAGTACATGGCGCTCGGCAGGGCCGTCGTCGCCACGCGCCAGGGCGGCAGCGCGGAACTCGTGGAGCCCGGTGTGACCGGCGCGTTGGTCGATGCCGACGACACGAACGCCCTCGCTGACGCCCTCGCGGCGTACGCGGCCGACCCGGACACGGCCAGGAGGCACGGTGCGGCTGCACCGGAACGCCTCGCCACCGTCACGGGTGCGGGCCACGACAACGCGGCGGCCATCGCACGGTTGGTCGCGCTGGTCGGCACCGAGGGCTACCGGCTCCCCCAGGCGGCGCGCTACTGGTTCGAGCTGCCCGGCGCGTACGCCTCGCTCGGTGCGACGAGCGCCAGAGCCGCCGTCGGACTCCTCGCGAGCCGCGTGCGATCCCGCTCCGGGGCCGTCGGCCGACTCCTCGCCCAGCCCGGCGTCGTCGTCCGGAAGCTGGCTCGGCGATGACGCGCGACCGTCGTCCGGTCACGATCGTCGTCCCGATCTACGACGACCTCCCCGGTCTCGAGCGCTGCATCGAGGCACTGCTCGAGACGGTGGACTTCTCCGTCGACCGCGTGCTCCTGGCGAACGACGTGGGCCCCCGCGTCGACGCGATCGAGGCCCGTGTGCTCGAGCTCGTCGGTGACCACGAGGGGTTCGAGTACACCCGCAACAGCCGCAACCTCGGCTTCGTCGGCAACTGCAACCGGGCGGTCCTCGACCTCGACCGCACGGGCAACGACGTGCTGCTCCTCAACAGCGACACCGTCCCGATGCCGGGGTTCCTGGACGAGATGACCGCGGTCCTGGCCTCGGACGACTCGATCGGCGTCGTGTGCGCGAGGAGCGACAACGCCACGATCGCGTCCTTCCCCTACGCGCGGCGGAACCCGCGGGCGAGCCTCGCACCGCGCCGCACCCGCGAGCTGCACGGCCGGACGAAGTACCTGCTCCCGCGGCACACGGTCTCCCCCGTGGCGATGGGCTTCTGCTTCCTCATCCGGCGCGAGATGGTCGACCGCTTCGGGCTGTTCGACGACGTCTTCTCCCCCGGCTACGGCGAGGAGAACGACTTCTGCCTGCGGATCAACGAGCACGGCTTCACCTCGGTGTTGGCGAACCGCGCGTTGGTCCTGCACACGGGCTCGACGAGCTTCAGCGGGGATCGCGGTCCCTCGCTCCGACTCGAGCACGAGCGGATCCTGCTCGAGCGCTACCCGTTCTACGGCGGCGCGATCGCGCTCTTCCTCGCCCGGTACCGTGACGCCGTCGACGTGTTCGCCGATGCGTTCTTGCCCGACGACGACGTCGTCCGCGTGGCGCTGCACCTCCCGGCCGACCTGACGGACGAGGTCATCGCCCGGACCCGCAGCACCCTCGCTGCAGCGCCGGATGACGTCGTCGTCACGATCATCGTCGCGAAGTCGCAGATCCGGGACGCCCGTGAGGCGTTCCCGGGCGCTGCGATCGCAGTCGGGGGTCGGCCACGGCAGATCTTCGACGTCGCGGTCGCGCTCGGTGCCCTGACCACGTTCGCGCAGCTCTCCGCGCTCAACGCCAACGCTCCCCGCTGGATCCTCGTCGACCCCGTGTCGCAGGACGTCCGGTGGTCACACGCGGTCGCGAACCACCGTGCCTCGGCGATCGACCGCATCCTGCGCCGTTTCGAGAACCAGAGCACGAGCTGGCGTGACGGGGACGACCTCGTCCGGCTCGTCCGCACAGCCGCCGCGAACGAGATCGACCCCGCGTCCCTGCGTGCTCGCTGGCACGCGGTTTCGGACATCGCCGAAGCGACCGGCCTCCTGGTGCACCGCGCGACGGTGTCGGTCCGACGCCTCGCCGCGCTCACGTTCGGTGCGCGCAACCCGCGCATCGTCGCCCGCCTCCGCGCGATCGCCGGCCGCGGCGCCTGAGCGACGACCGACGAGCGGACGGGAGGCCCGTGGCGGCGCCGCCACGGGCCTCCCGTCCGTCACGCGAGTGCGTCGACGACCGCGCGGTGTCGCGCGATGCTGGCCACGTCGAACGCACCGAGCAGGTGCAGCGTGGCGACCCGGAACACGAGGGCGCGCAGGAGCAACTGCCGCCACTCGTGTTCGCCCTCGCCGAGATCGTCGAGGCGGTCGACGGACACGCCGTGCCAGCAGACCGCGTCGACCGCAGCGATCGCGGCTCCCGTGCCGGCCGGACGCCGGTAGGGAGGCCAATCGATGATCCCGGGCGCGAGTCCCTCCGCGAACAGGACGTTGCCGAGCAGGTCCCCGTGGACCAACTGCGCCGGCGCGTGGACGGGACGGAACGCCGCGGCCAGGCGATCGAGGGTCGGGTCGGTCGGCAGTGGTGCCTCGCCCCAGGCCATGCGGTCGGCGCGACGCCACGGGTCGTCGGTCTCGGGGTCGGCCGTCCGGAGGAACGCGGGGCACCCGACGCCGGCGACTGCGCGGTGGAAGGCCCGACCCGCTCGGATGACGTCGTCGACACGGGTCTCGTCAGCTGCCCCGGCGACGAACTCCCACGCCTCCCACTCCCCGCACCGCCAGGCACCGGCGCGAGTGGGCACCGGTCTCGGAGTCCGGAACGCCGACGTGTGGCCCAGGTCCGCGAGCACCGCAGCGCGCCAGTCCGTCACGAGCGCACCGTCGTGGGGCCGGAGGACGATGTCGCCCGCCCGCCAGGAGCGGCCGCGGCCGCCCACGAGTGGCACCGGTGTGGTTGTTCCCGCACCGAACGCGGCGAGCACTCCGGGATCCGGTGGTGCCGGCTGGCCGTCGGTCACGCGTTCCGGAGGATCTTCGCCATCGGCCGGCCCTTGGCGACCTCGTCGACGAGCTTGTCGAGGTACCGGATCTGCCGCATGAGCGGGTCGTCGAGCTCCTCGATCCGCACCCCGCAGATGACCCCGGTTATCAGCGGGGCGTTCGGGTTGAGGTGCGCGCTGGCGAAGAAGTCCTCGAACGTGGTCCGGTCGGCCAGGTGCTGCGCGAGCGCCCGGTCGTCGAAGCCGGTCAACCACTCGATGACGGTGTCGAGCTCCGCCTTCGTGTGGCCCTTCCGCTCCACCTTCGCCAGGTAGTGCCCGTAGACGTCCGCGACGGGCGTCCCGAAGATCCGGTGACCGGCCATGGTCGGCGCACCTACACCAGGCAGCGGGGTCCGAGCAGGCTCTTCAGCTCGCCGAACAGGTCCGGGGTCAGGTTCACCGGGAACGGCAGCTCGAAGGTGCGCGCGACGTCGTCCTTGAGCAGCTTCAACCGGACCTCGGTGTCACCCTGGTGGCGGCCGAGCACGGCGGCGAGCTCCGTCACCGTGGTCGTCGTGGCCTGGCGTTCCGGCAGCGACAGGGTGAGCGGGCCGGAGCCCATCGCGTCGCCGACGTTCGGCTGGAACATGCTCACCGCGTGCAGGGCCTTGCCGTCGTCGCGGACGTTGACGCGGCCGCGCAGGACGACGATCGAGTCGGGCACCAGGGACGGGCCGAACTCCTGGTACGTCTTGCCGAGGAACATCACGCCGATCTGGCCGCCGAAGTCCTCGATGTCGACGATGCCGTACGGGTTGCCGCTCGTCTTCGCCACCCGGTGCTGCACGCTCGTCAGCAGGCCGGCGACGGTGACCGTCTCGCCCTCGATCGAGTCGTCGGCGGTGAGCAGGTCGGCGATGGTGATCGACTGGTGCTTCGCGAGTTCGATCTCGAGCCCGGCGAGCGGGTGGTCGGACACGTAGAGCCCGAGCATGTCCCGCTCGAACGCGAGCTTGTCGCGCTTGGACCACTCCGGACGGTCCGGCACCTGCGACACCGCGGCGCTCGGGGCGTCCTCGGCTGCCTCGGCGAAGAGCGAATCGAAGTCGAACCCGACGTTGCCGTGGGCCTCGTCGCGCTTGACCTTGACCGCACCCTCGACCGCGCCCTCGTGGATCTCCACCAGGGCTCGTCGGGTGTCGCCGAACTCGTCGAAGGCACCGGCCTTGATGAGCGACTCGACCGTGCGCTTGTTCGCCGACGAGATCGGGATCTTGCGAAGGAAGTCGTGGAACGACTCGAAGGCGCCCTTCTCGGTCCGCGCCTTGACGATGTCGTCGACGACGTTGAACCCGACGTTGCGGATGGCACCCATGCCGAAGCGGATGTCGTCGCCGACTGCGGCGAAGAAGCCGATCGACTCGTTGACGTCCGGCGGCATCACCTTGATGCCCATGCGGCGGCACTCGTTCAGGTAGAGCGCGAGCTTGTCGCGGGCGTCGCCGACGCTCGTCAGCAGCGCCGCCATGTACTCGGCCGGGTAGTGCGCCTTGAGGTACGCGGTCCAGAAGGACACCACACCGTAGGCCGCCGAGTGCGCCTTGTTGAACGCGTAGTCGGAGAAGGGCAGCAGGATGTCCCACAGCGTCTTGATCGCCGCGTCGGAGTACCCGTTGTCCTTCATGCCCTGCTGGAAGCCCGCGTACTGCTTGTCGAGCTCGGACTTCTTCTTCTTGCCCATCGCGCGGCGGAGGATGTCCGCCTGGCCGAGGGAGAACCCGGCGACCTTCTGCGCGATGGCCATGACCTGCTCCTGGTAGATGATCAGGCCGTAGGTCGTGCCGATGATGTCCTTGAGGGGCTCCTCGAGCTCCGGGTGGATCGGCGTGATCGGCTGTTCGCCGTTCTTGCGGAGCGCGTAGTTCGTGTGCGAGTTCGCACCCATGGGCCCCGGGCGGTACAGGGCGATGAGCGCGGAGATGTCCTCGAAGTTGTCGGGCTTCATCAGCCGCAGCAGGCCACGCATCGGCCCACCGTCGAGCTGGAACACGCCGAGCGTGTCGCCGCGCTGCAGGAGCGCGTACGCCTCGGGGTCCTCGAGCCCCATGTTCTCGAGGTCGAGCTCGGTCCCACGGTTCGTCTTGATGTTGTCGAGGGCGTCACTGATGATCGTGAGGTTGCGGAGCCCCAGGAAGTCCATCTTGATCAGGCCGAGCGACTCCGCTGCCGGGTAGTCGAACTGCGTGACGATCTGGCCGTCCTGCTCCCGCTTCATGATCGGGATGATGTCGATGAGCGGGTCGCTCGACATGATGACGCCGGCCGCGTGCACGCCCCACTGGCGCTTCAGCCCCTCGAGCCCGAGCGCGGTGTCGAAGACGGTCTTCGCCTCGGGGTCGGTCTCGACCACGGTGCGGACGTCGACGGCTTCCTTGTAGCGCGGGTGGTCCTTGTCGAAGATCCCGGTGAGCGGGATGTCCTTGCCCATCACGGGCGGCGGCATGGCCTTGGTGAGCTTCTCGCCCATGCCGAACGGGAACCCGAGGACGCGCGAGGAGTCCTTCAGCGCCTGCTTCGCCTTGATCGTGCCGTACGTGACGATCTGCGCGACGCGCTCCGACCCGTACTTCTCGGTGACGTACTTGATCGCCTCACCGCGGCGCCGGTCGTCGAAGTCGACGTCGAAGTCGGGCATCGAGACGCGGTCCGGGTTGAGGAACCGCTCGAAGATCAGGCCGTGCCGGATCGGGTCGAGGTCGGTGATGCGCATCGCGTACGCCACCATCGAGCCGGCACCGGAGCCACGCCCCGGACCGACGCGGATGCCGTTGTTCTTGGACCAGTTGATGAAGTCCGCGACCACCAGGAAGTAGCCCGGGAACCCCATCTGGTTGATGATGCCGACCTCGTAGTCGGCGCGGTCCTGCACCTCTTTCGAGATGCCGTCCGGGTACCGGTAGTCCAGCCCCTTCGCGACCTCTTTCTCGAACCAGGAGTGCTCGGTCTCGCCCTCGGGCACCGGGAACTTCGGCATGTAGTTGGCCGAGGTGTCGAACTCCACGTTGCAGCGTTCCGCGATGAGCAGCGTGTTGTCGCAGGCCTCGAGGTTGTCGCGGAAGACGTGCCGCATCTGCGCCGGGGTCTTCAGGTAGAACTCGTCCGCGTCGAACTTGAAGCGGTTCGGGTCGTTCAGGGTCGAGCCGGACTGCACGCAGAGCAGTGCCGCGTGGGACTTGGCATCGTGGGCGTGCGTGTAGTGCAGGTCGTTCGTGCCGACCAGCGGGATGTCGAGGTCCTTCGCCAGACGGATCAGGTCGCTCATGATCCGGCGTTCGATCTCGAGGCCGTGGTCCATGACCTCGGCGAAGTAGTTCTCCTTGCCGAAGATGTCGCGGTAGTCGGCGGCGGCCTGCACCGCTTCGTCGTACTGGCCGAGGCGCAGGCGCGTCTGGATCTCCCCCGAGGGGCAGCCCGTGGTGGCGATGATGCCCTCGTGGTACTCCTGCAGGAGCTCGATGTCCATGCGGGGCTTGAAGTAGTAGCCCTCGAGCGACGCCTTGGACGACAGCCGGAACAGGTTGTGCATGCCCGTCGTGTTCTCGGCGAACATCGTCATGTGCGTGTACGAGCCGGCGCCGGACACGTCGTCGCCCCCGCCGTCACCCCAGCGCACACGGGTCTTGTCCGAGCGGTGCGTGCGGGGCGTGATGTACGCCTCGGTCCCGATGATCGGTTTGACGCCACCGGCCTTGGCGGCCTTCCAGAACTCGAAGGCGCCGAACATGTTGCCGTGGTCGGTCACCGCCACGGCGGGCATCCCCTGCGCGGCGGTCTCCGCCACGAGGTCGGAGAGCCTGGCGGCACCGTCGAGCATCGAGTACTCGCTGTGCACGTGCAGGTGGACGAAGGAGTCGGAATCCGACACGGAACCTCCGGTTCGTACGGTGTGCTGCGGGGTGGAAACAGCCTAACCGCGGCCGCCCACATTCCCGCGCGCGTCGCGACGGACAGGAGGCGCGGGGCGGCGCCGCACCGCGCCTCCAGACCGGCATCGGGTCGCGACATGGGCGAGGCGCCCCGCCGAGGGGGCAGGACACGCCGCGCGCGGGCCGCCGCGGGCGCAGAAAGCGTCGCCTGATGGTGCCCCAACCGACAGTTCCTGACCCCTCGGCACAAGCGCCCGGGCGCGACGGACGGGAGGCGCGGGGCGGGCCCCCACCGTGCCTCCTGACCGGCACCGCGTCACGACACGCGCGAGGTGGCCCGCCGAGAGGGCAGGACACGCCGCACGCAGGCCGCCGCGGGCGCAGAAAGCGTCGCCTGGAGACGCCGCAGCCGACAGTTCGCGACCACTCGGCGCAAGCGCCCGGGCACGGCGGTCTGGACACGCGCGGGGCGCCCCGCCGAGAGGGCAGGACACGCCGCACGCCGGCCGCCGCGGGTGCAGAAAGCGTCGCCTGGCGGCGCCCCAGCCGACAGTTCGTGACCACTCGGCGCAAGCGCCCGGGCACGTCAGAGCGACGCACTCCGGATCTGCTCCAGCGCTGCCTGCAGGTCATCCGGGTACTGCGCCTCGAACGACACCCACTCGCCCGTGCGGGGATGGTCGAAGCCCAGCCGGACGGCGTCGAGCCACTGGCGCGTCAGCCCGAGCTCCGCCGCGAGCACCGGGTCGGCGCCGTACATCGTGTCCCCGACGAGCGGGTGGCGTGTCGCAGCCATGTGCACCCGGATCTGGTGGGTGCGCCCGGTCTCCAGGTGCACCTCGAGCAGGGTGGCGGCGCGGAAGGCCTCGAGCGTCTCGTAGTGGGTGACGCTCGGCTTGCCCTCCGACGTGACCGCGAACTTCCAGTCGCTCGACGGGTGCCGCCCGATGGGGGCGTCGATCGTGCCCGAGGTCGGGTCGGGGTGGCCCTGCGCAAGTGCGTGGTAGACCTTCTCGACCGTGCGCTCCTTGAATGCCCGCTTCAGGTGCGTGTACGCCAGCTCGGTCTTCGCGACGACCATCAGGCCCGAGGTCCCGACGTCGAGGCGGTGCACGATCCCGGCGCGTTCGGCGGCGCCCGACGTCGCGATCGTGAAGCCGGCGGCGGCGAGGCCCCCGGGCACGGTCGGCCCGTCCCACCCCGGCGAGGGGTGCGCGGCGACGCCGACGGGCTTGTCCACGACGACGATGTCCTCGTCGTCGTGCACGATCGTCATGCCCGGCACGGCCGCCGGCACGATGTGCGGCGGCTCCTTCGGGGTCCACTCGACCTCGAGCCACGAGTCGGCGTGCAGCCGGTCCGACTTGTCGACGGGGACGCCGTCGACGCGGACGCCACCGGCGGCCACGACGTCGGCCGCGAACGACCGGCTGAAGCCGAGGAGCTTCGCGATGGCGGCGTCGACCCGCTCACCGGCGAGCCCGTCGGGCACGGGAAGAGAACGCGATTCGCTCACGTGGCGTCGTGGCCCAGCGTGTCGCGACGGTCGCGGTCGTCCGGCCTGGAGGCACGGGTCGGCTCGTCGAGAGCGGCATCAGTCGACGAGAACGCGGCCCCACCGTCGAGCGGCTCCGCCGCGTCGACCGGCTGCGCCGCGTCGAGCTGCGCCTGGCGCTTGGCCGAGAGCGTGCGGGTGCCGTCGAGGTTCACCCCGAGGATCACCAGCAGCACGAAGACCACCATGCTGATGCAGATGAAGGAGTCGGCGACGTTGTAGATCGCCGGCATCATCCACGGCGTCGAGATGAAGTCGACGACGTGGCCACGACCGAACCCGGGCTCACGGAAGAGCCGGTCGAGCAGGTTGCCCAGCGCGCCGCCGAGCAGCATGCCGAGCACGATGGCCCACCACATCGACCGGATGCGACGCGAGTACACGATGATCGCGACGACGACCGCGGCCGAGATGACCGAGAACACCCAGGTCATGTTCACCGCGAACGAGAACGCGGCCCCCGGGTTCCGGACGTACAGGAACTGCAACGCCCCGCCGAGGACCGGGACGGGGGTGCCGTACGGCAGGTTCGCGACGACCAGCGTCTTGGCGACCTGGTCGAACGCCACCACCACGACAGCGGCGAAGGCCAGTGCCGCGATCGCGCGGACACTGACCTTCGCTCGTGATGCTGGTCGCGACAACGTCAGTTGCCGAAGCCCTGCGCCGAAGCCGGCGCCGGGGTGAGACCGGACTGCTCGCCCGAGGTGTCGAGCTCGGAGAGCTGACCCTGGATGTAGCTCTTGAGCTGCGCACGGTAGTCGCGCTCGAAGGTCCGGAGCTCGTCGATCTTGCCCTCGAGCTGGCGCTGCTCCTGCTCGAGCACCGCGACACGCTGACGGTTCGTGTTCTCGGTGTCGGCGATGATCTGGCGCTGCTTCGCCTCGGCCTCGGAGACCAGGCGAGCCGCCTGGGCCGTGCCCTCGGCGATGAGCGCGTCGCGCTTCTCGATGCCCTCGCGGACGTGCTCCTCGTGGAGACGACGCGCCAGGGTCAGGAGGTTCGTGGTGCCCTCGGTGTCCTCGTCGGCGGGGACCGTCGTGGCCGGAGCCGCCGCGGCGACCGGAGCGGGCTCCGGTGCTGCCTCGACCGGGGCCGGGGTGGGCTCCGGCTCAGCTGCGGGAGCGGGCTGCTCGGCCTGCGCCGGCTGCGGGGCCGACTCGGCCGCCTGCAGGCGCTGGCGGAGCTCGTCGTTCTCCGCGGTCAGGCGACGGAGCTCGACCACGACCTCGTCGAGGAAGTCGTCGACCTCGTCCTGGTCGTAGCCCTCGCGGAACTTCGTCGGCTGGAACCGCTTGTTGACTACGTCTTCCGGCGTCAAAGCCATTGCCGTCACCTCAATAGAACTGCTGAACGTGTGGAACCGCATGCGGTGCGACCGAATCTACCAGTCGTACCGTGCGGTGCGGATGCGCCACCGGAGCGGGCATCGATCCCGACCACCGTACACCGACGATGGGGCGGAACCGTGACCTGCGCCGGGCGTGGCGCGTGTCGCGGACGGGAGTCCGCTCAGATACCGCGTGCCAGAGCGGCGACCACGAACCGGGCGATGATGACGACGAGCATCACGATCGTCCAGCCGAAGTCGAGCGCCACCGGCCCGAGGCGGAGCGGCGGGAGGACCCGTCGCACCGCTCGGATGGGCGGATCCGTGACCGTGTAGACGAACTCGGACACCACGAGCATGCCCCCGCGCGGCCGCCAGGAACGGTTGAAGCTCTGCACGAGGTCGAGCGCGAAGCGCCCCCACATCACGAAGAAGTACAGGAGCAACGCGAGGGAGATGATCCCTAGGATCACGGACACGATGGGGCTCGCTCGTCTCGGGCGAGCGTCGTCAGACGACGCTCAGGGGCGGGTGTGCCGGGTACGGCTCAGGACTGGGCGAAGAAGTTCGCCTCGATGTCGGACTCTACCTCAGCGGGCTCACCGCTCACTGCGACGTGGGCCGGCGACAGGAGGAAGACCTTGTTCGTGACGCGCTCGATCTTGCCGAACAGGCCGAGCGACAGCCCCGAGGCGAAGTCGATCATGCGTCGGGCGTCACCCTCGGTCATCTGCGAGAGGTTGATGATGACGGGGATGCCGTCGCGGAAGCTCTCGGCGATGGACTGGGCGTCCTTGTACTCGCGCGGGTGGACGGTGAGGATCTCGTTCATTTCCTGGACCGGGGTCGCCTTCTGTGCGGTCGTGTGCGAGCGGCGGAGCGGAGTGACCTGGGCGCCGCGCTGGTGGGTGTGCGTCTTGGTGGGAGCCGGCGCCGCTGCGGGAGCGGCCGCCGGGGCTGCTGCCGCGGCGGGGGCTTCCTGCGGTTCGGCGGGCGCCGGAGCAGCCGCTGCGGCCTGGCGAGCAGGGGCTGCCTGCTGGCGCGCGGGCTCGGCCTGCTGCTCGTCCTCGTAGTCGAGTTCCTCATCGGCGAGGCCGAGGTAGACCATCGTCTTCTTCAGCGGGTTGGCCATGGTTCCTCCGGGGTTCGTGCTCGTGGTGCCCTGCAACGAGGCTAGGGTGCGGGCGGTCGGTTTCCCGTGATTGCGGTGCCGATCCGCAGGTGTGTCGCGCCCTCGAGGATCGCCTCGGCGTAGTCCCCGCTCATGCCGGCCGAGATGTCGGTGGCACCGGGCTCGAGCGACACCACCCGTTCGGAGATCGAGCGGAGCCGGGCGAAGGCGGCTCGGGGCTCCTCGTCCAGGGGCGCGACCGCCATCACACCCCGCAGTCGGATGGTCCCGGTGGCCAGCACACGGGCCACCATCGCCTCGACGTCGTCCGGCTGCACCCCGCCACGGCCGGGGTCGTCGGTGAGGTTGACCTGCACGAAGCCGTCGATGACCGGGGGCTCCGGCTCGGCCTCGGTCGGGGCGAACGCGTCGACGACGGAGCCACGGTCGAGTGACTGCACGACGTGGGCGTACCGCCGGGCCTGCCGGGCCTTCTTCGACTGCAGCTGCCCGACGAAGTGCCAGGTCAGGCCGAGGTCCGCCAGTTCGGCGGCCTTCGCCTGCGCTTCCTGGTGGCGGTTCTCCCCCACGTCCGTCACGCCGAGTGCGGCGAGCTCGCGCACGAGCGACGCCGGGTGGTACTTCGTGACGACGACGAGCGTCAGCTCGTCGGGCGAGCGCCCTGCGGCTCGCGCCGCGTCCGCGACGCCGCTCCGGACGGACGCAACGCGCGCCTCCAGTCCGTCGTCGTGAGACGAGGCCTGGAGGCGCGTGTCGGCTACCAAGGGTGGGTTACTTGAGGAAGTCGGGGACGTCGAGCTCGTCGTCGTCGTCGAACGCCGGGTCGGCGGCGCGCTGCACCGGCGGCTGGTGTTCCTGCGAGGCCCAGGACGGGCTCGACGTGGTGGAGTCCTCGATCGCACCGGTCGAGGCGGCGACGGGCGCCGCTGCGCTCGACTCCGGGTCGACGTAGCTCGAACGACGTTCCTTCTGCTGCTGCGCCGGCTCGCCGCCGTCGAAGCCCGCGGCGATGACGGTCACGCGGACCTCGTCGCCCAGGGTGTCGTCGATGACCGCACCGAAGATGATGTTCGCCTCGGGGTGCACGGCTTCCTGCACCAGACGCGCGGCGTCGTTGATCTCGAAGATGCCGAGGTTCGAGCCACCCTGGATCGACAGCAGCACGCCGTGCGCACCGTCGATCGAGGCCTCGAGCAGCGGCGACGCGACGGCGAGCTCGGCCGCCTTGATCGCACGGTCGGCGCCGCGCGACGAACCGATGCCCATGAGCGCGGAACCCGCACCCTGCATGACGCTCTTGACGTCGGCGAAGTCGAGGTTGATCAGGCCCGGGGTCGTGATGAGGTCGGTGATGCCCTGCACACCGGCCAGGAGCACCTGGTCGGCCGTGGCAAAGGCCTCGACCATGGAGATGCCGCGGTCGCTGATCTCGAGCAGGCGGTCGTTCGGGACGACGATGAGCGTGTCCACCTCGTCCTTGAGGCCCGCGACGCCGTTCTCGGCCTGCGACTGGCGACGCTTGCCCTCGAAGCTGAAGGGCTTCGTGACGACACCGATGGTCAGTGCGCCGATGGACTTCGCGATGCGCGCGACGACCGGTGCGCCACCGGTGCCGGTGCCGCCGCCCTCGCCCGCGGTGACGAAGACCATGTCGGCGCCGGCCAGGGCCTCTTCGATCTCCTCGGCGTGGTCCTCGGCGGCACGACGGCCGACCTCGGGGTCCGCGCCGGCACCGAGGCCGCGGGTGATCTCGCGGCCGACGTCGAGCTTGACGTCGGCGTCGCTGAGCAGCAGTGCCTGGGCGTCGGTGTTGATCGCGATGAACTCGACCCCACGGAGACCGAGCTCGATCATGCGGTTGACGGCGTTGACGCCGCCGCCGCCGACACCGACGACCTTGATGACGGCGAGGTAGTTGTGGTTCGTGGTCACGTCAGTCAGGCCTCCGGTAGAACCCTCAACCTCTACTTGAAGTTCAGGGGCAATGCTGGTAGATGTGGTGCTGGCTCCGACGCTACGGGTGCGTTCGGCGCAGTGTCGCCCCGCCACGCCGCGTGTCGCCGATCAGGTCCGGCAATTCAGTCCTTGGCGCGGATCACGCCGTTGTCCGGTGCCGAGACGTCGTACTCGACGACGACGCCGGGGTTCCGCGCCGCGTGGTCCTTGACCAGCGCGGCGAGCAGTTCGGCCTTCGCGTCCGACTCGTCCGGGCTCCCCCACACGACGGTCGAGCCGTCCTTGAGCGTCAGGGTGACGTCGTCGGCCGTCGACCCGGCGACGCGCGTCACCTGCGACCGGACCGTCGAGGGCAGCGCCAGCACGACCTCGGTCATGGTGCGGAAGCTCGAGGACCCCAGACGCGCACGGGCGATGTCGGCGAGCGGCATGGTCGCCGGGCGCTTCGGCGACGACTGGACGACGATGCCCGCGGGGTCGACGAGGTCGAAGGTGCTCCCGGAGCGCACCGCGACCACCGGCGTGCGCTCGGTCACCGTGACGACGAGCGTGTGCGGCGGGGCCTCTTCGGTCACGTAGCTCTCGATGAGCGGGAACCCGGCGACGTCCCGTTTGATCGCGTCGAAGTCGAGTCGGGCCAGGGGCGTGCCGATCTGGTCGGACAGGGCCTGACGCAGCGCGGACTCGTCGACGCGGTTCGTGCCCTTGACCTCGATCGTGCGGAGCGCCATCAACGGGGAGAACACCGCGACGAGGATCGAGACCCCGAGCACCAGGACGACGCTCGCCGCTGTGATCCACGCGGCGCGACGGTGCCGACTGCGCCGGGTGAACCGGCGGACCTCGGCACGCTCGAGCAGCCGGCGGCGCCGCTTCGCGATGCGCGCTTCGCGGGCGGTCTCGGCAGCGCGCACCCGCGCTCCGATGGGCGCCTCGGTGTGCTGGTCGGTCCGGGAGGCACCGGTCGCGTCGAGCACGTCGGTCACGGTCGCGTCGTGGTCGCCTCCACCGCTCGTGGCGGCTCGGCGTCCCGCGTCGCGGCGGTCGGCCTCCGGGTCCCGGTGGTCCTCGTTCGGCGTGTACTCGCGCAGGCGGTCGGCCACGGTGGAGAGCCCGGCGCCGAACCGGCGTCCGGCCGCACCGGCGAACGCGCCGACGCGGTCCCGGTGCGGACCCGGCGTGTCGGCGGCGGGCCGGTCCGCGGGGGTGGGCTCGGCGGTGTCGTCGACCGTCTCGTCGACGGGGGCGTCCGGGGCGGACGTGGGACGGGCCTCCCGGTCGTCGGCGACGCGTCCGCGGAACGGCAGCCGCGGCTTCGAGGGACCACGACGCTGCCGGGGCGCTTCCGCGGCCTCGGCCGGGGCGTCCCTGCGGGCGTCCCCCTCGTCGAACCCCTCGGGGCGCTTCACCGGGACGACGCTCCGTCGGTGCCCAGGGCGCCGAGCACCTGCGGGATGATCCGGTACACGTCGCCGCAGCTGAGCGTCATGATGATGTCGCCGTCTTGGGCGACCGCGGCCGCGCGGGCCGCCGCCTCGTCCCAGTCGGGCAGGAACTCGACGCGCGACTGGTCGGCGAAGCGCTCCTGCACCAGGGCGCCGGTCACGCCGGGCTCCGGGTCCTCGCGGGCGCCGTAGACGTCGAGCACGACCGTGTGGTCGGCGAGCTCCTCGTACACCTTGGCGAAGTCGCCGGCCATCAGGCGGGTGCGCGAGTACAGGTGCGGCTGGTGGATCGCGATGATGCGACCGTCGCCGACGACGTTGCGGGCGGCCTTGAGCGCCGCGGCGACCTCGGTCGGGTGGTGCGCGTAGTCGTCGTAGACCGAGACCCCGCGCTCGACTCCGTGCAGCTCGAAGCGGCGCTGGGTGCCACCGAACGCCTCGAGCCCGCGGACCGCGTCGGCCGGGGCGACGCCGAGGCCGGTCAGGACCGCGAAGGCGCCGACGGCGTTGATCGCGTTGTGCCGGCCGGGCACGCGGAGGGTCAGGTGGTACGCCTCGCCACCGGCGCGGAAGTCGACCTCGACGCCGGCCGACTCGGTGATGCCCTCGATGCGGACGTCCGCGTCGACGGCCTCGCCGAAGGTGACGATCTCCGGGGCGTCCGGGCGCTGGCGGATGCCGGCCGTGACCGTCTTCGCGCCGGCGTCGTCGCTCGAGATGACGACGCGCTCGCTCGCCTTCGCGGCGAACTCGACGAAGGCCTCGGTGAAGGCCTCCTCGCTGCCGTAGTGGTCCAGGTGGTCGGCGTCGACGTTGGTGATCAGGGCCACGGCGACGTCGTAGAGCAGGAACGAGCCGTCGGACTCGTCGGCCTCGACCACGAACAGGTCGCTCGACCCCGGGGCCGAACTCGTGCCGAGGGACTGGATGACGCCGCCGTTGACGAAGCTCGGGTCGAGGCCGAGCTCGACCATCGCGGTGACGATCATGCCGGTCGAGGTGGTCTTGCCGTGCGCACCGGCGACCGCGACCAGGCGGTGCTCGGCGATCAGGGCGGCGAGGGCCTGCGAACGGTGGAGCACCGGCAGACCGCGGCGCTGCGCCTCGAGGAGCTCGGGGTTGTCGGGCCAGAGGGCGCTCGTGACGACGATGGTGTCGGCCTGGCCGACGTTCGCGGCGTCGTGACCGATGTGCACCGTCGCGCCGAGATCGCGCATCGTGCCGGTCGTCTCCGTCTCGCGGGAGTCGCTGCCCGTCACGCGGTGCCCGGCGGCGAGGAACATCCGGGCGATCCCGCTCATGCCCGCTCCGCCGATGCCGACGAAGTGCACCGTGCCCAGGTCGTCCGGGATCGGCTGGGTCAGGTCCGGCTTGATGGTCATCGTTCCTCCGTGGTGCTGGGGGCCTGCTTCGCGGCGTCGAGGACCAGGTCGGTCATCCGGTCGGCGCCGTCGCGGTGGCCGACGCTGCCCGCCCGCACGGTCATGTCGGCGATGCGGGAGCGGTCCTGCAGGATGCTCAGCAGCTGGAACGTCACCCAGTCCTGGTCGAATTCCCCGTCCGCCACCAGGACGGCTCCCCCGGCGTCGACGACGTCCTTCGCGTTGTGGCGCTGCTCACCGTTGCCCACCGGGTACGGCACGAGCACGCTCGGCAGCCCGACGGCGGTCAGCTCGCACACCATGCCAGCACCGGAGCGCGACACGACGAAGTCGCTCGCCGCGTACGCCAGGTCCATCCGGTCGCAGTAGGGCAGCACGTGGTAGCCGTCGAGGTCACTCGGGCCGATGTCCGACGCGGCACCCACGACGTGCAGGACCTGCCAGCCGGCACCCACGATGGCGGCGGCGGACTTGTTGATCGTGCGGTTGATGCTCCGTGCGCCCGAGGAGCCACCGGTCACGAGCAGCACCGGTCGGTCCGGGTCGAGCCCGAACTCGGTGAGCCCCTCGGCCCGGACGGCACGGCGGTCGAGCGACTCGATCTCGCGACGGAGCGGCATGCCGACGACGCGGCCGTGGCGCAGGCGCGTGTTCGAGAAGGTCAGGCCGACGTGCTCGGTGAGGAATGCGGCGAGGCGGTTCGCCAGCCCGGGCTTGGCGTTCTGCTCGTGCACGACGATCGGGGTGCCGGTGCGGCGGGCGGCGATGTACGCCGGAGCTGCCGCGTAGCCACCGACCCCGAGGACCACCTCGATCTCGTGGTCGCGGATGATCTGCTCGGTCCGCTTTACCGCCGCCGCGAACCGCTGCGGGAAGCGCAGGGCGGCACCGTTCAGCTTCCGCGGGAACGGCAGGCGCGGGATCGTCAGCAGCTCGTAGCCGCGCATGGGCACGAGACGGGACTCCAGGCCCTCGGCGGTGCCGAGCACGAGCACCTCGGCGCCCGGCTCCCGCTCGGTCAGCCGGTCGGCGACCGCGAGCAGGGGGTTGACGTGGCCGGCGGTGCCGCCGCCGGCGAAGAGGTACTTGCTCACCGCAGTGATCCGTTCGTGGAGGTCCGGCCGAGTGGGGCGTTCGTCAGGCCGGGGTCGTTCTTGCCGGGCAGGTCACGGGCGAAGGAGAGCACGACGCCGATCGCCACCAGGGTCATGATGAGGGCCGATCCACCGGCTGAGATGAGTGGCAGGGGCACACCGAGCACGGGCAGCAGGCCGAGCACGACGGCGATGTTGATGAGCGCCTGGCCGATGATCCACGCGAGGATGCCACCGGTGACCGTCTTCACGAAGGGGTCGCGGGACTGCCGGATGATCTTGATCATGCCGACGGCGAGCACCACGAACAGGCTGAGCACCACGACGGCGCCGATCAGGCCGAGCTCCTCGCCGATGATCGCGAAGATGTAGTCGTTGTCCGCCTCGGGCAGCCACGACCACTTCGCCTTCGAGTTGCCGAGGCCGACGCCGAACACACCGCCGGACGCGAGCGCCCACATGCCGTGCACGGGCTGCCAGCAGATGTCCTGGTACTGGCTGGTGTCGGTGCATCCCGACAGCCAGGCGCTGATGCGGGTCGAGCGCGAGGCCGAGGCCATCGTCACGAAGGGCAGCATCACGGCGAACGCCACGAGGCCGACGAGCAGGTGCCGGGCGCGGACGCCGCCGATGTACAGCGCACCGAACACCAGGATGAGCATGACCATCGCGGTGCCCTGGTCACCACCGAGGACGACGAGCCCGAGCGAGAGCATCGAGGCGATCCCGATCGGGATGAACACCTCTTTCCAGTCGTCGAGCTTGTCCCGCTTGACGTAGATGATGGCGCCGATGCCGAGCACCAGCCCGAGCTTCACGACCTCGGACGGCTGCGCGGTGAACGACCCGAGCTCGATCCAGTTCCGGTTGCCCTGGATGTCGATGCCGAGCGGGGTGAACACGAGCAGCTGCAGGACGAGCGCCGCACCGAGCAGCCGCATCGCCCACTTCCGCCAGATCCGGGTCGGGACCCGGCTGGCGATGAGCATGAGCGGCACGCCGAGCACGGCGTACAGGCCCTGGCGGGACGCCGCCCCGAAGAAGTCGTGGGTCGCCGCGTACTCCTCGACGCTCGACGAGGACAGCACCATCACGACGCCGAAGACGACGAGGAACAGCGTGACGCCGAGGATCGTGTAGAAGGTGCTGGACTCCGCGACGAAGACGTTCTTGACGGCGACGATCGCGCCGTTCGTCCGTCGTGGGGTCGTCGCGGTCCGGCCGTTACGGCTGTTCGGAAGATCCGTCGGTGTCGTCGCCATCGACTTCTCCTCCCAGGTGCTCGTTGACCGCGGCCGCGAAACGCTGCCCCCGGTCGGCGTAGGAGCCGAACTGGTCGAACGACGCCGCCGCCGGGGCGAGGAGGACGGTGTCGCCCGGCCTCGCGACCGATGCGGCATGCCGAACCGCCTCGCGCATGACCTGATCAGTGTCCGTCGTCTCCACCTGGAGCACCGGGACCGTGGACGCGTGTCGCGCGAATGCCTCGAGGACCGGGGTCCGGTCGGTGCCGATCACCACGACGGCGCGGACGCCGGGGCCGAAGCGCTCGACCAGCCCGTCGACGTCGACGCCCTTGAACAGACCGCCGACGATCCACACGACCGTGTCGAACGACGCGAGCGACGCGGTGGCGGCGTGCGGGTTCGTGGCTTTGGAGTCGTCGACCCAGGTGATGCCGTCCGCCTGGGCGACGAGCTCGGTGCGGTGGTGGTCGGCGCGGAACGCCCGGACGGCCGACTGGATGGCGCTCGGCTGGACGGTGCCGGCACGGGCCAGGGCAGCGGCGGCCAGGACGTTCATGGTCATGTGCGGGCTGGCGAGCCCGGCGGCCTCGAGGTCGGCGATGGTCGACAGCTCGAGCGCGCTGTTGCGGCGGTCCTCGTTGAAGGCCCGGTCGCACAGGACGTCCTCGACGATGCCGACGTCACCGGGAGCGGGGACGCCGGGGGTGAAGCCGACCGCACGGCAGCCCTCCACCACGTCGGCCTCCTGCACCATCTGCCGGGTGGCCTCGTCCGAGGTGTTGTAGACGCACGCCATCACGGTGCGTTCGTAGACCTTGGCCTTCGCCGCGCGGTACGCCTCGGCCGAGCCGTGCCACTCCAGGTGGTCGTCGGCGATGTTGAGGCAGGCGCTCGCGAGCGGCACCACGGCCCCGTCACCGGACGTCGCCGCGTAGTGCAGCTGGTGGCTCGAGAGCTCGACGACGAGCACGTCGTAGCCGACCGGGTCGCGGACGACGTCGAGCACCGGCACGCCGATGTTCCCGCACGCGACGGCACGCAGGCCGCCGGCTTCGTACATCGCGGTCGTGAGCTGTGTCGTCGTGGTCTTGCCGTTCGTGCCCGTGATCGTGATCCAGGGGGCCGCGACCGGGCCGCGGACGACCTTGTCGCGCACGCGCCAGGCGAGCTCGATGTCGCCCCAGACGGTGCTGTTCGTCACCGACCACTGCACGGTGGCGTTGTGCGGGGGCAGCCCCGGCGACACGATGACGACGTCGGGCGTCTGCTGCACGAGGGCGTCCGGCACGGTGTCGAGCGGCGTCTGCAGGAACCGGGCACCGATCACGTCGAGCAGCTCGACGCTGTCGGCGGGGGCGTCGGACGAGTAGACCGTCACCTCGCTGCCGAGCTCCACGAGCGTGTCGGCGACCGAGAACCCGGTGGCACCGAGGCCGAGGACGGCGACGTTCAGCCCCTTCCACCCCTCGGAGTACCAGCTGTCGAGGGACTGGAGGCGGGACGGCGAGGACACCGGGTCAACCAACGCGTGCGATCCATTCGAGGTAGAAGAGTCCGACCCCCGCCGCGACGAAGAGCCCGGCGATGATCCAGAAGCGGACGACGACGGTCACCTCGGCCCACCCCTTCAGTTCGAAGTGGTGGTGCAGCGGACTCATCAGGAAGATGCGTTTGCCGTGGGTGATCTTGAAGTAGGCCCGCTGCAGGATGACGGAGCCGGTGACGATGAAGAACAGGCCACCGATGAGGATGAGCAGCAGCTCGGTGCGGCTGAGGATCGCGAGGCCGGCCAGGGCACCGCCGAGGCCGAGCGACCCGGTGTCACCGAGGAAGATCTGCGCCGGCGAGGTGTTGTACCAGAGGAACCCGATGAGCCCACCGCAGACCGCGGCCGCGACCACGGCGAGGTCGAGCGGGTTCGAGACGGTGTAGCAGGCGTGGGCGGTGTTCGAGTCGAGCCGTGCCCCGCCGCAGATCTGGTTCGACTGCCAGAAGCCGATGATGACGTACGAGCCGATCGCCAGGATGCTCGACCCGGTGGCCAGGCCGTCGAGGCCGTCGGCCACGTTCACGCCGTTCGACGTGGACACCGTCAGCAGGACGATCCAGGCGAGGAACAGCACGGTGCCGATGACGGTGCCGAGCGCCATGAAGTCGAGCCACGGCACGTCGCGGATCGCCGAGATCATCGTGGACGCCGGCGGCTTGCCGTTCGACGTGGGCACGACCAGGGCGATCGTGGCGAAGATGACGCCCACGATGACCTGGCCGAGGATCTTGGCCCAGCCGCCCAGCCCGAGGCTCCGCTGACGACGCACCTTGAGGAAGTCGTCGATGAAGCCGACGAACCCGAGCCCGACCATCAGGAACAGCACGAGCAGGCCGGACAGCGTGATCGAGTCGCCTCCGATCAGGTGGCCGACGAAGTACCCGATCACCGCACCGATGATCAGGACGATGCCGCCCATGGTGGCGGTCCCGCGCTTGGTGTGGTGGGACTGCGGACCGTCGTCACGGATGAACTGCCCCCACCCGAGACGGTGGAAGAGCTTGATGAAGGACGGGGTGAGCAGCAACGTGAACACCAGCGACGTGGCGCCGGCGATGAGGAGCGCGATCATTCGGTGACACCTCCGAGGCGGTCGCCGAGGAATCGCAGTTCGGCAGACTTCGAGGACTTGACGAGGACGACGTCGCCGGGGCGGAGCATCTCCTGCATGGCACGGACGGCGTCGTCGACGTCCTCGATGTACACGGACTCGCCGTCCCACGATCCCTCGAGGGTGGCGGCCTGGTGGATGGGCATCGCGCCGCGGCCGACGACCACGAGCTGTCCGATGCCGAGGCGGACGACGAGCCGACCGATGCGGTCGTGCTCCTCGACGGAGTACTCACCGAGCTCGGCCATCTCACCGAGCACGGCGACGGTCCGCTCCCCCGGGCGCACGATCTGCGCCAGGGTCCGCAGCGCCGCCGCGGTGGAGTCGGGCGACGCGTTGTACGCGTCGTTGATCACGGTGACGCCCTCGGGGCCGCCCTGGAGCAGCTCCATGCGCCAGCGCTCGGCGCGCGTCATCGACGCGAGCGCCGCGGCGCCGTCGGCGAGCGGGACGCCCCACAGGTGGGCCACGGTGAGCGCGGCGGACGCGTTCATCGCGTGGTGCTCACCCAGGATCGCGAGGCGCACGTCGACCTGATCCGGGCCTCCAGGCTGTCCTGGAGGCGCGGTGAGGGTGAAGCGGGTGCCGCTGCGGTCCGTCTCGATGCCGGTGATGCGGTAGTCGGCCTCGGCCGACGTGCCGAAGCCCACCACGCGCGCGGCTGTCAGGTCGCGCATCGACGCGACGCGGTCGTCGTCGACGTTGAGCAGGGCCGTGGCGGTCTCGGGCAGGTCGGTGACCATCTCGGACTTCGCGCGCTGCGTCGCCTCGATGCCGCCGAACTCGCCGGCGTGCGCGAGGCCCACCTTGAGGACGACGCCGAGGTCGGGCTCGGCGATCGAGACGAGCTTGGCGATGTGGCCGACGCCGCTCGCGCCCATCTCGACCACCAGGTACCGGGTGTCGTACGTGACGCGGAGCATCGAGATCGGTGCGCCGACGTGGTTGTTGAACGAGCCCTCGGGCGCGACGGTCGCGCCGTGCTGCTCGAGGATCGTGCGGAGCATGTTCTTCGTGCTCGTCTTGCCGTTCGAGCCGGTGATGCCGACGACCCGCAGGGGTGCCGGGCGACCGTCGGCGTCCACGCGGTCCGCGGTGCTCATCCGGACGCGCGTGACGACCTCGTGCGCGAGCGCGGCGAGGGCCTCGTACCCGTCGACGACGACGATCTGCGGCGCGGTGGTGTCCACGCGCTCGGGCGTGATCACCAGGGCGGCACCGGCGGCGACCGCTGCGGGCACGAAGCGTCGACCGTCGGTGACCTCACCGGGCAGGGCGAAGAAGACGCTGCCGGGGCGGACCAGGCGGGAGTCGGTCTCGACCGAGCCCTCGACGACCAGGTCGCCGGGCTCGGCGACGTCGGTCGCCTGCGCGCCGCCGATCAGCTCGCCGCCGACCGCGGTGGCGATCTCGGCGAGGGTCATGGCGATCATCGGACGTCCTCCGCCGGACCGGAGTTCGGCTCCCAGCCGGCCTCGCGCAGGGCCACACGGGCCTCGTCGCGGGCGGAGTACGGCGTGCGGACGCCCTGGATGTCGCGGTAGTCCTGGTGACCCGGGCCGGCCCAGAGGATCGAGTCCCCCTCGCCGACCAGGCTCACGGCCGTGCGGATCGCGGCCTCGGGCGGGCTGACCTCGTGGATCTCGTGGTCGGGGTACGCCGCACGTGCGGCGTCGACCAGGGTCTTCCGGATCGACGCGGCGTCCTCGAAGCGGGGGTGGTGGTCGGTGACGACGAGGATGTCGCTGCCGGCCGCGGCCACGCGGGCCATGTCGCCGCGCTTCGTGGTGTCGCGGTCGCCGTCCGCACCGAACAGCATGAGGACCTTGCCGGAGGTGAACTGCCGGACCGCGGCGAGGGTGTTCTCGAACGCGTCGGCGCTGTGGCCGAAGTCGACGTAGACGCTCGGGCCGTGCTCACCGGAGACGCGCTCGGTGCGGCCGGGCAGGTAGCACTCGATGGCGGAGACGCGGTGGGTCTCGCCGTCACGCTCGCTCGCGGCGTCCTCGTCCGGGTAGCGGCGGTGGTTGCTCTCCAGCGCGTGTGCGATGGCACCCAGCTCGAACCCGCCCTCGACGAGCATGACGATCGCGAGTGCCGCATTCGCCGCCATGTGCCAGCCGATCAGCGGCACACGGGTGGTCAGTTCGCGGCCCTCGGGGCCGGTCAGACGGAACTCGGTGTAGGCGGCGTGGGCCTCGACGATGTCGACGTGCCACTCGGCCTCGACGTCGGGGTGCACGGTGATCGTGGTGACCGGGATGCGGGAGTCCTGCACCACGCGGTGGCCCCAGTCGGTGTCCAGCGAGACGACGCCGCGACGGGCGTGCTCGGGCTGGAACAGCGGGAGCTTCGCCTGGTAGTACTCCTCCATGTCGGCGTAGTCGTCGAGGTGGTCGTGCGACAGGTTCGTGAATGCCGCGACGTCGAAGACGATGCCGTCGACGCGGTGCCGGCTGAGGGCCTGGGCGCTGACCTCGACGGCGACCGCGCGGACCTCGCTCTCGCGCATGCGGGCGAGGAGCGCGTGCATCTCGCTGGCCTCGGGCGTGGTCAGGCGGCTCGTCACGCTGAGCGAACCGATGTGGCGCTCGGCGGTCGAGCTCAGGCCGGTGACCAGGCCGAGCTGCTTGAGGATGCCCTCGAGGATGTAGGACGTGCTCGTCTTGCCGTTCGTGCCGGTGACGGCGAACAGCTGCGGCAGGTCGGTGGCCTCGTCGGGGTGCGTGCGGTAGACCCACGCCGCGACGTCGCCGAGGGCGGCGCGGGGGTCGTCGACGACGAGCACCGGCAGCCCGGACGGCTCGACCAGTGCGACGCCGTCCTGGTCGGTCAGGACGGCGACGGCGCCGCGCTCGGCGGCCTCCGTCGCGAACTGTGCGCCGTGCCGGTTCGCACCGTGCACGCCGACGAACAGGTCACCCGGCTGCACCTCGGTGGCGCTCAGGGTGACACCGGTGGTCTCGATGCTGTCGACCGAGCCGACGACTCGCAGACCGAACGCGTTGGCGAGTTCGGAGACGGCCCTCGGGGTCGGGTGTTCGGGTCGGAGGACCGGGGGGATCCGTGCGGACAAGTGTTCCTTCTTCCTCACCACGTGGACGGGTAGAGCTTCGCCTCGGACGCGGAGGGGGCTACTCGGTACTTCTCGAGCACCTGGGACATGAGTGTGCGGAACGCCGGAGCCGCTCCGCTGGACCACTTGTTGGTCTGCGGCTTCGTGAACGTCACCGTGACAACATACTGGGGGTCTTCGGCGGGTGCCATTCCGGCCACCGACGTGATGCGCTGACCGCCGTAGCCCTGCGACCCCTCGGCCACCTCGGCGGTCCCCGTCTTCGCGGCGATGTTGTAGCCGGAGATCGGCTTCATGCCCACCAGCGTGCCGCCCGTGACGACGCTCTGCAGCATGCCGGTGACCTGCGTGGCGGCGGCTGCGGAGACGACCCGCTGCTTCTGCACGTCGGGCGCGTCGATCGTCTTGCCGTCCGCCGTGGTGCAGCCCTTGACGAAGTGCAGCGGGATCCGGACACCGTCGTTCGCGATCGTCTGGAACACGCTCGCGACCTGCACGGCCGTCGTCGAGATGCCCTGACCGAACATCGAGTTGATGTTCGTCTGCTGGTCCCAGTTCGGGCTGGTGCCGTAGTCCATCGAGGGCTGGCCCGGGTAGTCGATGGCCGTCTCCGGCTCGAACAGCCCGAACTTCTTCATGTAGTCGAAGCGCTGCTGGGCGGTCAGCCGTGCACCGAGCTCGGTGATGCCGACGTTCGACGAGTTCTGCAGGATGCCGGTCAGCGTGAGGTTCTCGGTGGGGTGGAACTCCGAGTCGTGGATCGTGCCGCCCCAGGGGAACGTGCGCGAGTACGGCACGACCGCCTGGTCGGTGGGGTTCGACTTGCCCTGGTCGAGCAGTGCGGCGGCGATGGCGGCCTTGATCGTGGAGCCCGGCTCGTACGACGCTGTCAGGGCTCGGGAACCGAAGGCGCCCTTGTCGGTCGTGGCGTCGACGTCGTTCGGGTCCACCGTCGGGTAGTCGGCGACCGCGAGCAACTCGCCCGTCTTGACGCTCGTGACCGTCGCCGTCGCGGACTCCGCCTGCAGGGTCTTGGCGGCGGACGCGATGGTCTGCTGCGCCATGTACTGCAGGTCGCTGTCGATCGTGGTCTCGAGCGTGCCGCCGTCCTTGGCCTTCTTCGTGGTCACCGTGCTGCCCGGGAGCTGCACGCCGTCCTCGCCGCGCTCGTAGGTCTCGGAGCCGTTGGTGCCCGCCAGGCACTGGTTGTAGGAGTACTCCAGGCCGGCCTGAGCACCGTCGGTGCCCATGAAGCCGGTCAGGTTGCCCGTGGTCGCACCGGTCGGGTACACCCGCGCCGCCTGCGGCTCCGGGTACAGCCAGGGGATGCCGAGTGCCCGCACGGCCTCGTAGTGCTGCACGTCGAGGCCCTTGACCAGGTACGCGAAGTCGGACTTCGGGTTCGCGGCGATGTTCTTCCGCATGGTCGCGACGTCGCCCCCGGAGGCCTTCGCCAACGCGCTGAGGGCGGTGCCGACGCTGACGTTCTTGATGCGGGTGCCGCCGAGCTTGCCCTTGAACTGCTTGACCAGGCGCGGCGAGGTCGTGATGTTGTACCGGGTCACGCTGTCGGCGAGTTCGGTGCCGTTGCGGTCCACGATCGACCCGCGGGTGCCGTAGATCGTCACGGGGATGCTGCGCTTCTGGGCCGACGCCTTGTTCAGCTCGGACGCCTGGACGACCTGGATGTCGACGAGCCGCACCACGAACACCCCGACGAGGGCGATCACGGCGAGCATCACGATGCTGTAGCGCAGGCGTCGGTTGCGGATCGTCTTCGTCACGCGGTGCGGTCCTTCCCGGGCGGTGCTGAGGGTGCGGCGGACCCGCCGGTCACCGGGTGGAGGGCGCCTGGAGCGGGTTCGCGTCGGACTCTACGGACGACTTCGCCGTCCCCTGGTCCGACGCGCTGGCGCCGCTCGTCTTCTCAGACGTGGCGGTGCTGTCGGCGGATCCCGTGGTGCCCGTGGTGCCCGACTTGCTCGTCGTGCCCGTCTCCTTGCTGGTGGAGGTGTCCCCCGGCTTCGTGGCCAGCGGGACGTCGTTCAGCAGCGAGTTCGGCACCTGGTTCTCGGTGGACGCCGTGGCCTCGTCGGGCTTCGCCGGCGTCGGCGTGCCGTACACCCGACCGGTCTTCGGGTCGAGGTACACGGGCGTCGAGTTGGCGATCATGCCGAGCGACTGCGCGTTGCGGGCCAGGTTCTGCGGCGAGTCGAGGACCCGGAGCTGCTCGGACAGCGACTGCTGCGTGCGGGACAGGTTCGTCTGCTCGGCCGACAGCGAGTTGAGCGTGTAGGCGCCCTGGCTGAGCACCATGCTGATGCCGAGCTGGGCCAGCAGCAGGATCCCGAGCGCGGCGACGGCCACCACGGCGTACCCGATGCGGGGGCGTGCCCGGCGCTGGGCCGCGGTCGGGGTGACCTCGACCAGCTCGGGGCGGTGCTGACGGTCGGGGCGCGGGGCCCGCGACGGGACGACCGCAGGGTCGACGAGTGCGAGGTTCGTGCTCATGTCAGTTCCGGATCCGCTCGGCCGCGCGCAGGCGCACGGGGGTTGCTCGGGGGTTGGCGGCGCGTTCGGCTTCGTCGGCCAGCTCGGCGCCCTTGACGATCAGGGAGAAGGTCGGAGCGTGCTCGGGCAGCTCCACCGGCAGGCCGGCGGGGGCGCTCGACTTCGTGCGCTCCACCAGGGCCCGCTTGACGATGCGGTCCTCGAGGGACTGGTACGACTCGACGACGATCCGGCCGCCGACCGCGATGGCGTCGAGCGCCGCCGGGATCGCCCGCTCGAGCACGCTCAGTTCGGCGTTGACCTCGATGCGGAGCGCCTGGAAGACGCGCTTGGCCGGGTGCCCCTGGCGCTGGATGGCGACCGGGGTCGCGTCGTGCAGCACCTGGACCAGGTCGCCGGACATCTCGAACGGCTTCGTCGCCCGCCGCTCGACGATCGCTCGGGCGTACCGGCCGGCGAGCTTCTCCTCGCCGTAGCGCTGGAAGATGCGGCGGAGTTCGCCCTCGTCGTAGGTGGCCAGGACGTCGGCGGCGGTCTGCCCCTCGGTCCGGTCCATCCGCATGTCGAGCGGGGCGTCCTGGCTGTACGCGAACCCGCGCTCGGCCCGGTCGAGCTGCAGCGAGCTCACGCCGAGGTCGAACAGCACGCCGTCGACCTTCGTGAAGCCCTCGCCCTCGACCGCGTCGACGATGCCGTCGTACACGGTGTGCACGAGGCGGACGCGGTCGCCGAAACGGGCCAGGCGCTCCCCCGCGATGCCGAGTGCGTCGGTGTCGCGGTCGAGTCCGATGAGCGTGAGCTCCGGGAACCGCTCGAGCAGGCCCTCGGAGTGGCCGCCCATGCCGAGCGTGGCGTCGACGACGACCTTGCCCGGGCCCTCGAGCGTCGGCGTGAAGAGGTCGACGATGCGCTGGAGCATCACCGGCGTGTGCGGGAAGCGTGGCGTCTGGTTGTCGTTGTCGGCCATGTGCAGCCCCTCGTCTCCTGGGCCGTGGGTCCGGATCCCCATCCATGCGACCTGACACCGGGGAAGTGGCGTCAGGGCTTCACGGCTGGGAGTCCCGATCCGCGGATCAGAAGATCCCCGGGATCACCTCCTCGTCGTTGTCGGCGAATGCCTCTTCGGCTTCGGCGTAGTAGGCCTCCCACGCGGGGGTCGACCAGATCTCGGCACGGTCACCGCTGCCGATGACCGTGAGGTCCCGCTCGAGCCCCGCGTACTCGCGGAGGTTCTGCGGGATCGTCACGCGGTTCTGCTTGTCGGGCTGTTCGGCGCTGGCCCCCGAGAGGAACAGACGCATGTAGTCCCTGGTGCGCTTCGACGTCATCGGGGCGGTCCGGATGCGCTCGTGGAGTTCCTCGAACGTCCGGGCGCTGAAGACCACGACGCAGCGTTCCTGGCCGCGGGTCATCACGAGCCCGCCGGACAGTTCGTCCCGGAACTTGGCGGGGAGGATCACGCGACCCTTCTCATCGAGCTTCGGGGCATGAGTACCGAGCAGCACGTCGGGCCTCCCCTCCGCTCCACCGGACCGTTGCGAGCCCCACTTTACTCCACTCCCCTCCCCTCGACCAGGAATCCGCTCCCTTTTCCGCCCGCGACACCCCTACTGGGGGCATCGAAGCCGGAATGCACCCCGCCGGGATGACCGCGGATGCCCGGATCCATGCGGTTCGCGAGTGCCGGAGCAGTCGTGGAGGAAAGTGGAGGACTTTCGCAGCCGGTGGAGCGCCTCGGGGCGCGCCGCGGGCGCACGACGCCCAGGGGGCACGAACTGTCGCTCGCGCGGCTCCCAGCCGACAGTTCCTGCACCCTCGGCATCCACCGCGCGGCACGTCGTGACCACTCGCGCACGCACCGGCGGCGGTCCGCCCCGACGCCCCGGTCACCCCGCCCTGGAGGCCCGTCCCACCTCCGCCGCGGAGCGCACGCGGGCGCACGGTCGGCTCCACCACGCCCGGCCGCCGGTCAGCGCATGGTCACGACGTGCCGCCGCCGCGACGCCGAGTGGGCACGAACTGTCGCTCGCGCCGGCCCAGCCGACAGTTCCTGCACCCTCGGCATCCACCGCGCGGCATGTCGTGACCACTCGCGCTGGCACGACCCCGGCACGACCCCGGCCGGACACCGCAACAACAGGCCCCCGGGAACACGAAACGGGGCCGACCCGAAGGCCGACCCCGTGGAGGAGTGTGGAGGGAGTCCTGCTGACCCCCGTCAGCTACTGACTCTGGTCGTTGCGCTTGTCCCAGCGCTCGTTCATCCGGTCCATGAAGGACCCGCCACCGCCGGCGGACGGACGCGCCGACCCACCGGACGCGGGCTTGCCCGGCCGAGCGGGCTTCGCCTTCGGGGCACGCATGCCCGGGCGCAGTGCGAACAGGACACCGGCGAGCATCACGACGAAGCCGAGGATGCCCAGCAGCGGCGCCTTGATCACCAGGCCGACGATGACGATGGCGACCCCGGCGAGTGCGCCGAGGACACCGAGCGTGATGGCTGTGTACGTCGGACGACCCTGTCGACGTGTGACACGAGCCACGAAATCGGAATCGTTCTGGTAGAGGCTGCGCTCCATCTCTTCGAGAAGGCGCTGCTCCTGTTCCGAGAGCGGCATCTTGGTTCCCTCTGTTCCTGGGATCGACGCGGGGTTGAAAAACGCGGGTTGAGTGGACCGATTCTATGCCTCGACCACTCCACTAGGGTAGGGATCGTGGCTGAGAGTACGCGATTAGTGGACCTCGTATCGGCGCGTATCGACCGGGCACTCGACGAGCAGCGTGAACGGCTCCTCGCGATCAGCCCCGACCTCGCGCCGTTCGACCGGTACGCCCGAGACCTGTTGTCCGGCGGCAAGCGCTTCCGGGCGCTGTTCTGCTACTGGGGATGGCAGTCGGTGGCGGGCCGTTCGGGCTCGTTCGACCCGCTGGCCGAGGGGTCCCGGCAGACCACCGCCGAGGCCGTCGTCACGGTCGCCGCAGCACTCGAGGTCTTCCACGCCGCGGCCCTGGTGCACGACGACATCATGGACCGCTCGGACACCCGTCGCGGGCGTCCGGCCGCGCACCGCCGCTTCGAGTCCCTGCACGAGGAGTCCGGCTTCGTCGGCGACCGCGGGCAGTACGGCACGAACTCCGCGCTGCTCCTCGGCGACCTGCTGCTCTCGCTGAGTGACTCGGTCTTCGACGAGGGCCTCGCGCTCCTCGACCCGGTGCGGGCCCGCATCGTCCGCCAGGAGTTCCACGCCATGCGCCTCGACGTCACGGCGGGGCAGTACCTCGACGTGCACGAAGAGACCGCCTGGCCCGTCATCGACGAGTCCGAGCACCTGCTGCGCGCCCAGCGCGTCATCGTCTTCAAGTCGGCGAAGTACTCGATCGAGGCCCCGCTGGTCATCGGCGCCCTGGTCGCCGGCGCGAGCGACTCCCAGCTCGAGGGCCTCCGCGCCTTCGGACTCCCCCTCGGCGTGGCGTACCAGCTCCGCGACGACATGCTCGGGGTCTTCGGTGACCCCGAGGTCACCGGCAAGCCGGCCGGCGACGACCTGCGCGAGGGCAAGCGCACCGTCCTCATCGCTTCGGCGCGCAAGACGCTGGCGAGCGGTCCGCGGCAGCTCCTCGACGAGCTCCTCGGCGACCCCGACCTCGACGAGGAACAGGTGCAGATGCTCCGCGCGACCCTCACCGAGTCGGGTGCCGTCGCCGCCGTGGAGCGGTCGATCGAGCGGCACGTCCAGCGCGCCAAGGCGGCGCTGGACGCCTCGCCGCTGACGCCGTCGGCACGCGAGCAGCTCGCGTCGCTGGCCGACACGGTCAGCCGCCGGTCGTCCTAGACGCGACCCCAGTACAGACGGGAGGCCCGTGGCGACACCGCCACGGGCCTCCCGTCTGTCCGGAACGCGTCTAGAGCAACGACTGGGCGATGCGACGCACCTCGGCCTTGCGACCGGCGCGCAGCGCCGCGATCGGCGTGGTGCCCATCGCGTCGTCGACGGTGAGCATCCAGCGCACGGCCTCGTCGTCGGTGAAGCCGTTGTCGCCGAGCACGATCAGCGTGCCGCGGAGTTCGGGCATGGGCTCGCCGTCCTCGAGGAACTCGACGGGCACGCGCAGCACACCGCCGACGCGGGCTGCGAGCAGGGTCTTCTGCTCGAAGAGTCGGTGGATCCGTCCGGGGCTGGTGCTGAACATGTCCACCAGCTCGGGGACGGTCAGCCAGCGTTCGGAGAGGGACAGGTCGTCGACGGGTGCGGCACTCACACGCCCATGGTGCCAGAGTGACCGCCGGAGTGAATCCGCCTCGTTCGTCACATTCGTCACATCCACCCCATCTGACTCTCTGGTTGACTTGGGAATCAGGCCATGCCAGCGTTGTGGCACCTGTGAGTGCGCGCATGCGTGCGCACGGCTCAGTCGAGATCAGGAGAAACCCGTGGACCACGCTGCAGACGAAGTCGCCCGGCGCGCACGATCCGCCCGGTTCGCCACCATGCCCATCGTCCTCGCGGGCACCATCGCCGTGACCGCCGGACTGACCGGCCCGGTCGCGCACGCCGAGCCGCGGCACGACGACGCCGACGCGAACCACAAGCGCCACGTCGACCAGGACCGCGCCGTGACCGACCGCCCGGTGTTCGGCACCGCCGTCGCTCGGCCGTCGCAGACCGTCGTGCGGACCGTCGCCGCGACCACGAAGGCCCCCACCGCCGCTGTGCCCACGAACTACACCGTCCACCACGGCGACACGGTCTCGGGCATCGCCGCCCGCTTCGGCCTGTCGGCGCAGGAGATCCTCGTGCGCAACGGCCTCGGCTGGAACACGATCATCCACCCCGGGCAGACCCTCCACCTGGCATCGACCCCCGCCGTCACCACCGCGGCGGTGCGGACCTCCGGGTCGACCGGCGGCTCCGGCTCGGACACCTCGAGCTACCACGTGAAGCAGGGCGACACCGTCTCCGCCATCGCGTCCCGCGTCGGCGTGTCGACCACGGCGCTCCTCAGCGCGAACCAGCTGTCGCAGCGCAGCGTCATCTACCCCGGACAGACGCTGCGGGTGCCGCACGGCTCGTCGTCGACGCCGTCGGTGTCGACCGCCTCGGCCCCGTCGACCAAGTCGAGCGTGCAGATCAGCGCCGGTGACACCGTGGCCTCGATCGCCGCCGCGCACCACGTCTCGGTCAAGTTGCTCCTGTCGGCGAACGGCCTGTCGTACACGAGCACGATCTACGCCGGCAAGACGCTCGTCATCCCGTCGTCGAACGCCACCGCCGCGCCCGCGGTCGCTGCCAGCGCCGCGGTGAGCGGTGCCGTCGGCCTGAGCGCCGAGCAGCGCCAGAACGCGGCCACCATCGTCGCCGTCGGTCGATCGCTCGGCGTCCCGGACCGCGGCATCGTCGTGGCCCTCGCCGCCGCGATGCAGGAGTCGAGCCTCCGGAACCTGCCGCACGGCGACCGCGACTCGGTCGGCCTGTTCCAGCAGCGGCCGAGCCAGGGCTGGGGCAGCGCGGCGAAGCTGCAGGACCCGGCGCACGCCACCGCGCTGTTCTTCGGCGGGCGGAACAACCCGAACGCCGGCAAGACCCGCGGGCTGCTCGACGTGCCCGGCTGGTCCTCGATGAGCATCACCGACGCGGCCCAGGCCGTGCAGCTCTCCGCCTACCCGAAGGCCTACGCCACCTGGGCGAGCGCCGCCGAGGGCTGGCTGGCGACCCTCTGAGCCTCATCCGGAAGATCGAGATTGGGTCACGGCCGGTGCGCCGGTGCGTCCGAGTGCGGTCTCGATTCGTAGAATGCCGCCGATGACCACCAACGCCGCCACGGACCCGATGATCGGTCGCATGATCGATCAGCGGTACCGCGTCCGCTCCCGCATCGCGCGCGGGGGCATGGCGACCGTCTACCTCGCGACCGACGTGCGCCTCGAGCGACGCGTCGCGATCAAGATCATGCACGGGCACCTGGCCGACGACCAGGCGTTCCGTGAGCGCTTCATCCAGGAGGCCCGTTCGGCCGCCCGGCTGTCGCACCCGAACCTGGTGGGCGTCTACGACCAGGGCGCCGAGGGCGAGATCGCCTACATCGTCATGGAGTACATCCCCGGCATCACGCTGCGGGACCTGCTGCAGGAACACCACGCCCTGACGCCCGAGCAGGCGACCGACATCCTGCGCGCCGTGCTGGCCGGCCTCGCCTCGGCCCACCGCGCCGGCATCGTGCACCGTGACCTGAAGCCCGAGAACGTCCTGCTCGCCGACGACGGCCGCATCAAGCTCGGCGACTTCGGCCTGGCCCGCGCCACGACCGCGAACACGGCGACCGGCGCGGCCCTGCTCGGCACGATCGCCTACCTGTCCCCCGAGCTCGTGACCCGCGGCGCCGCCGACTCACGCAGCGACATCTACGCGCTCGGCATCATGCTCTACGAAATGCTCACCGGCGAGCAGCCCTACAAGGGCGAGCAGCCGATGCAGATCGCCTACCAGCACGCCAACGACTCCGTGCCGGCACCGAGTGCCGCCGTGTCCGGGGTGCCGCCGGAGCTCGACGAGCTGGTCGCCTGGTCGACCGCGCGCGACCCCGAGGACCGCCCCCGCGACGCCCGCGAGATGCTCGACCACATGTCGGGCAACCAGCAGCGCGCGACCGGCCAGTACCGCACAGCCGTGCTCCGCCCCGAGAACGGGACCGCGATCCTGCCCTCCGGTGGCGCCGGCACACTCGGCGCCGCAGCGGCCGCCGCCTCAGTCGGGGCTGCAGGAGCCGCAGGTGAGGACGAGACCGCGATCATCGACCGGTCCGGCGACCGGGACACGGGCGACCGCGGTCGAGCGCCCGCCCGTGCCCGCGGCAACGCTCCGGGTCCCCGTCGCACCGGGGCACAGCCGGGCGTGCTCTCCCCCGCCGGACAGCGGCTCGCCGACCAGTCGGCGAAGCGTCGGAAGCGCGGCTGGATCCTGCTGTCCGTGGTCGTCGTGCTCGCGCTGATCGGAGCCGGCTTCGGCTGGTACTTCGGCCCGGGGCCGGGTGGCAACGTGCGGATCCCGGAAGTCACGGGCAAGTCGGTCTCGCAGGCCCGGCAGCTGCTCGAAGCACAGGGCCTGCAGGCGGCGTCGAAGACCGGGACACGGTTCGACGCCGTCGTCGCGAAGGGGCAGGTCTCCACGACGAAACCGGCCGCGGAGCGCGAGGTGCAGAAGGGCACGGCGGTGCAGATCGTCGTGTCGAACGGGCCCCGGATGATCCCGCTGCCGGCGATCGTCGGGCAGCCGCTCTCCACCGTGACGGCCGCGCTCGACGACGACTTCGAGCTGCAGGACGACCGGTACGAGTTCTCCGCCGACGCCCCGAAGGACACCGTGGTCGCGGCGACCGGCCGGGCGTCCGGCGGCAAGGCCCTCGACCTCACGACCGTGAAGGCCTACGGCGAGACCGGGCCGGTCACCCTGACCGTCTCGCTCGGGCCGGTTCCCGACGTGGTCGGCAAGACGGTCGACGAGGCCTCCGCCGCACTCGACGACGTCGGACTGATCCTCGGCGCCCGCACCGAGGAGTACAGCGACACCGTGCCAGCGGGCCAGATCGTCTCGGCCGCCGTGCAGGACTCCCCCGCCGTGCGCGGGTCGGCGGTGGACGTCGTCGTGTCGAAGGGACCGACGCCGATCACGGTGCCGGACCTCGGAGCGGAGCGGCCCACGATCAACGAGGCGACGAAGACCCTCGAGGACCTCGGCCTCAAGGTGTCCGTGCCCGACTGCACGAACATCCTCTGCGGCTTCTACGACTGGAAGTCGAAGCTGCCCGTCACCGGCACCGACCCGGGCGCCGGCGCCACCGTCTACCGCGGCGACACGATCACCCTGTCCTACGACCAGTAGGTGCGGACACCGCACCCTCGGCCCTGGACGCGACCCCGCGACGGACGGGAGGCCCGTGGCGGCGCCGTCACGGGCCTCCCGTCCGACACGCGAAAGCGACAGAACCCCGCGGACATGCCGCGGGGTTCTGTCGCTTTGACGAAACAGTTCCTGCGTTACGAGCGGTCGGGCTGGTGCGCGCCGAGTTCCTCGGCCACCAGGAAGGCGAGCTCGAGGGACTGCATGTGGTTGAGGCGCGGGTCGCACAGCGACTCGTAGCGGGTGGCGAGGGTGGCCTCGTCGATGTGCTCCGAGCCGCCGAGGCACTCGGTGACGTCGTCACCGGTGAGCTCGACGTGCATGCCACCCGGGTACGTCCCGACCTGGCGGTGGGCCTCGAAGAAGCCGAGGACCTCGTCCACGACGTCGTCGAACCGGCGGGTCTTGTAGCCCGTCGGCGTGGTCAGGCCGTTGCCGTGCATCGGGTCGGTGACCCACAGCGGGTTGGCGTCCATGCCCTTGATCGCCTCGAGCAGCTTGGGCAGCTCGTCGCGGATCTTGCCCGCACCCATCCGCGTGATGAAGGTCAGGCGACCCGGCTCACGGTTCGGGTCGAGCTTGTCGACGAGCGCCTTCATGTCGTCGACGCTCGTCGTCGGGCCGAGCTTCACACCGATCGGGTTCCGCACCCGCGACAGGAAGTCCACGTGGGCGCCGTCGATGTCGCGCGTGCGCTCACCGATCCAGATGAAGTGCCCGGACGTGTCGTACGCCAGGCCGGAGCGCGAGTCGATGCGGGTCATCGGGCGCTCGTAGTCCATCAGCAGCCCCTCGTGCGAGGCGTAGAACTCGACGTGCTTGAGCGCCTCGAAGTCGGCACCGCAGGCGTCCATGAAGCGGATCGCGCGGTCGATCTCCTTGGCGAGGTGCTCGTAGCGGGCGTTCGCGGGGTTCGAGGCGAAGCCCTTGTTCCACGAGTGCACCTGGCGCAGGTCGGCGAAGCCCCCCTGCGTGAAGGCCCGGACGAGGTTCAGCGTCGAGGCGGCGGTGTGGTACCCCTGCACCAGGCGGCGCGGGTCGGCCGTCCGGCTCTCCGGCGTGAAGTCGTAGCCGTTCACGATGTCGCCGCGGTAGGCGGGCAGCGTGACGTCACCGCGGGTCTCGAAGTCGCTCGAGCGGGGCTTGGCGAACTGCCCGGCCATGCGCCCCATCTTGATGACGGGCATCGAGGCGCCGTAGGTCAGCACGACGGCCATCTGCAGGATCGTCTTGACCCGGTCGCGGATGGAGTCGGCGGTGGCACCGGCGAAGGTCTCGGCGCAGTCACCGCCCTGCAGCAGGAAGGCCTTGCCCTGGGCGGCCGCGGCGAGCCGCTCGCGCAGCTTGTCGACCTCGCCCGCGAACACGAGCGGCGGGAGCGTGGCGATCTCGGCCGAGGCGGCCTCGGCCGCGGCGGCGTCCGGCCAGGTCGGCTGCTGCTTGATCGGGAGCGTCCGCCAATAGTCGAGCCCCTCGATGACGTCCGGATCCTGCAGGGCGACGAAGTCGGTCGACTCGGGCAAGGGCGTTACCTCGGTGTTCTGTGCGGGCGGCCCGACGACGCTGACCGGCACCGGGCCGCGCGTCGTCGATGGGCGTCCTGGCGGGGTGCCGGGACCATCAGAGCCTAACGTGCAGGCGTCGACTTCCGTTCCCGCATGACGGCCTCGCGCGCGGAGCTCGCCCGCTCCTTCACGCTGGTGGCGTAGACGTCCACGTACTCCTGCCGGCTCAGGCCGGCGAGCTCGTGCATGACCTCGTCCGTGACGCTGCGCAGGATGAAGCGGTCCGTCTCGAACCCCTGGAACCGCGAGAAGTCGAGCGGCTTGCCGAACACGACCCCGACGCGCTTGATCTTCGGGAAGCGCTGCCCGATCTGCTGCACCTCGCGCGTGCCGACCATGGCCACGGGGACGACGAGCACGCGCCCCTCGAGGATCATCCGGGCGATGCCGGTGCGGCCACGGTAGAGCTTGCCGTCGGGGCTGCGGGTTCCCTCGGGGTAGATGCCGAGCTGCTCACCGCGCGCCAGGACCTGCAGGCCGGTCCGGAGCGATGCCTCGGACGCCTTGCCGCCGGAGCGGTCGATCGGCAGCTGGCCGATGGCGTTGAAGAACGTCTTCGTCGCCCAGCCCTTCAGGCCGCGGCCGGTGAAGTAGTCGCTCTTCGCCAGGAACGACAGTCGACGGTCGAGCACCGCGGGCAGGATCACCGAGTCGATGAACGAGATGTGGTTCGACGCGAAGATGACCGGTCCCGAGGTCGGGACGTGCTCACGCCCGACGACCCACGGCCGGAACAGGGTGAGGATGAGCGGGCCGAGCACGAAGTTCTTCAGCAGCCAGTAGGTCATCGACGACTCCAGGTGGTGAGAAGGTCCGGGTGGTGCACGGCCCGGGGGTGGGCGGTCGTTCGTGTGTGTGCGTGTGTGCGCGCCGACCCTACGCCGTGCGGGCGTGGATGCGGGCGAGGTCGGCGGCACCGACGACGCCGGCGTCGTTGACGAGTTCGGCGATCACGAAGTCCGGCTCGGGGTGGTACCCGCGGGCCGGCAGGTTGTTGAGGTACGCCTGCTTGATCGGGTCGAGCAGCCGGTCCCCCGCGCTGGCGACGCCGCCGCCGAACACGAAGAGCTGCGGGTCGAGCACCGCGGACAGCGACGCGCACGCCTCGCCGAGGTGCCGACCGAGCCGACGGAGCGCCGCGAGGGCACCCGGGTCGTCGGCCAGGATCAGGTCGCCGACGATCTTGCCGTCGAGCTGGCCGCCGTTGTCGGCGCGGGCGTCGGCCAGTGCCGAACCGATGCCGCCGGCGTCGGCGACGTCGTTCGCCATGCGCTGCAGGGCGCGACCCGAGCCGTACTGCTCGATGCAGCCGCGGGCGCCGCAGCCGCAGGGCAGCCCGTTCGGGACGATGCGCAGGTGGCCGATCTCGCCGCCGGTGCCGAAGCCCCCGCGGAACAGGCGGTCCTCGGTCACGATGGCACCGCCGACGCCCGTGCCGATGGTGAGCATGGTCATGTCGGACACGAGCCGACCGGCGCCGAACCGGAACTCGGCCCAGCCGGCGGCGTTCGCGTCGTTGTCCACCGTGATGTGCAGGTCGCCGAGGCGCTGCTGCAGCTTCTGCCGGAGCGGTTCGTTCCGCCACCGGATGTTCGGCGTGTAGTAGACGATCGACTGCGAGGCGTCGATGAACCCGGGGGCAGCGACCCCCACGGCGCCGACCTGGTGGAGCGAGCTGAGTCGCTCGACCATCGAGACGACGTCGTCGAGCATGGCGTTCGGGTCCGCAGCGTTGGTGGCCACGCGGTCCTCGGCGACGATCTCGCCCAGTTCCGTCACGACCGCACCCGCGATCTTGGTGCCCCCGATGTCGATTCCGATGGCGTGCACGAGCAACGAGCCTACCGGTTCGCCGCGAAGTCACGGAACGCCCGGTGACGCGTCCTATGCTGGCGGTGTCGCCTCGGTGTTGAGGCGCACTCGAGTCGAACCGGCAGACAAGGGAGTCACCGTGAACGATCAGCGTCCTGCACGCAGCAGCGCCTCCACCGACACGTCCACCGCTGGCAGCGCCGCCACCGGGACCACGTCGTCGGCCGGGAGGCACGCCACTCCGCCCAACGCAGGTCCCGTCGCCCCGGACCACGGCTCGGCAGCGCGGCTCCTCGGCGACCGCGTCCGTCTGACGCCCGACCGTCCGATCCTCGCCCAGCGCCACGGCGACACCTGGACCACCTTCACCGCGGCGGAGACGCTCGCCCGGGTGCGCGGCATCGCGAAGGGCTTCGTCGCCGCCGGGCTCGAACCGGGCGCGCACGTCGCGATCCTGTCCCGCACCCGTCTGGAGTGGACCCTGGTCGACTTCGCCGCGTGGACAGCCGGCCTGGTGTCCGTGCCCGTGTACGAGACGAGCTCCCCCGACCAGGTGCGCTGGATCCTGTCCGACTCCGAGTCGGTCGCGATCATCGTGGAGCAGGAGGAGCACGCGCGCCGCGTCGCCTCCATCGCACCCGACCTGCCGTCCCTGGGCCAGCACTGGACGATCGACGGCGGCGGCCTCGACGACCTGACCCGGCTCGGCGAGGACGTCACCGACGACGAGCTCGACGCCCGGACCGCGAACGTGCACGGCCACGACGACGCCACGATCATCTACACCTCGGGCAGCACCGGTCGACCGAAGGGCTGCGTCCTGCGGCACGACAACTTCACCGCCACGGTGGAGGGCGCGAGCGAAGCCATGCCCGAGGTCGTCGCCGACGGCGCCTCGACCCTGCTCTTCATCCCGCTCGCCCACGTCTTCGCCCGGTTCATCGCCGCGATGTCGGTGTCCGCAGGCGTCCTCGTCGGCCACGAGCCGGACACGAAGGACCTGATGCGGGCGGTGTCGACCTTCAAGCCGACGTTCCTGCTCGCGGTCCCCCGTGTGTTCGAGAAGATCTACAACTCCGCCGAGCAGAAGGCCGACCTCGGTGGCAAGGGCAGGATCTTCCGCGCTGCGGCCGACACCGCGGTCGCCCACTCCGAGGCCATCGCAGCCGGCAGGGTGCCGTTCCTGCTCGGGCTGAAGTTCAAGCTGTTCGACCGGCTCGTGTACGCCAAGCTCCGCGACGCCCTCGGCGGCCGGGTCGAGTACGCCGTCAGCGGTTCGGCGCCCCTCTCCCCGCGGCTCTCGCACTTCTTCCGCTCGATCGGGGTGCTCATCCTCGAGGGCTACGGCCTGACCGAGACCACCGCCCCCGCCACCGTCAACCGTGCCCGGGAACTCCGCATCGGGACGGTCGGGCGGGCGCTGCCCGGCATCGAGGTCCGGATCGCCGACGACGGCGAGATCCTGATCCGCGGCGTCGACGTCTTCGACCGGTACTGGCGGAACGACGAGGCGACCGAGCACGCCTTCGCCGACGGCTGGTTCCGCACCGGCGACCTCGGCCGGATCGACGCCGACGGGGTCCTCACGGTCACCGGCCGCGCCAAGGAGCTCATCGTCACCGCGAGCGGCAAGAACGTCGCACCGGCACCGCTCGAGGACGGCATCCGCGAGCACCCGCTCATCGGCCAGGTCGTGGTCGTCGGCGAGGGCAAGCCGTTCGTCGCAGCCCTCGTGACGCTCGACCGCGAGATGCTCCCCGGCTGGTGCGAGTCCCGCGGGATCACCCCGGCGCTGAGCGGGCACGAGGCCGCCTACGACGAGCGTGTGCTCTCCGCCGTCCAGGAGGCCATCGACGCCGCCAACGGCCGGGTCTCCCGCGCCGAGTCGGTCCGGTCGTTCACGATCCTCGACACGGACCTGACCGAGGCCTCCGGGCACCTCACGCCGAAGCTGACGATCAAGCGGTCGGTGATCCTCAAGGACTTCGCCGCCGACATCGACCACATCTACTCCGGATCGAAGGTGCAGACGACGGCGACCCCGGTGATCGAGGGTCGGCGCCGCAACCGTGCGTAGCGCCCGCCGGGCGTACCTGGTCGTTCCGGGCGTACCGGGTCGGTTCTTCTCACCAGGTACGCCCGATTGCGTCAGGTGCGCGCAGTCGTGGACGCGACGGCCTGGAGGCCCGGCACCGGTCCGCCGGACTGCCGCCGGGCCTCCAGGCCGTTGCCGCGCGTGCGGGCTGGCCGCTTTCAGGCGTACTTGGTCGTTTCGGGCGTACCGGGTCGGTTCTTTCGACCAAGTACGCCCGATTCCGCCAGCTACGAACGCGGCCGCCCCGCTGAGCGACCAGCTTCGGGCGTACCTGGTCGTTTCGGGCGTACCGGGTCACATCTTTCGACCAGTTACGCCCGATTGCACAAGGTGCGCGCGGTCGTGGACGCAACCGCCTGGAGGCCCGGCGCCGGTCCCCCGGACTGGCGCCGGGCCTCCAGGCGATCGCTGCGCGTGCGGGCTGGCAGCTTCGGGCGTACCTGGTCGTTTCGGGCGTACCGGGACGGTTCTTTCGACCAAGTACGCCCGATTCCGCCAGGTACGCGCGGGTGTGCACGCAACGGCCTGGAGGCCCGGATCACGTCCGACGGACGTGATCCGGGCCTCCAGGCTGTTCAGCGGGCGCCGGGGGCGCCTGCAGGGCTCAGGCCTCCTGCGACTGCTCCGTCGCGGGGGCGTCGAGGACGGCGGTCGAACCGGTCGTGACGGTGGCCTCGGCCGGTCGACGGTTGGTGCGGGTGCGGTGCGAGCTGAGCTCGTCGTTCTGACTGGTCATGCGGGAGTCCTGGGGGGATGGGATGGTCGTCGGTGGGAGGCCGACAGCAGCACGGTACCCCCTCGTCAGGACAAAGCGACAATCCCCCGTGGGGGTGTCACACCACAGTTCACAGCCGGCGAACGCGGGACTGTGCAAGCGCTCAGTGGAACCAGTCCTGTGCACGGATGTCGCGCAGTGCCTGACGGCGGACCTCGGGGTCGAGCGTCATCACGTAGACGGTGCCGTCGAGGTGGTCGCACTCGTGCTGGAGCGCCTCGGCCATCAGGCCGGTGCCCTCGAGGACGACCTCGTCGCCGTTGACGTCGACACCCCGCACCTTCGCGTACGGGGAGCGACGCGTCGGGTAACCGAGCCCCGGGACGGAGAGGCAGCCCTCTTCCATGAGCTCGGGCTCCCCGGAGACCTCGACGATCTCGGGATTGAGGACGTAGCCGACCTCACCGTCCACGTTGTACGAGAACGCACGGAGCCCGACGCCGATCTGGGGCGCGGCCACTCCGGCACGTCCGGGTTCCTTGACGGTGTCGATGAGGTCCTGCACGAGGTCACGGACCCCGGCGCTGCCGAGCAGTTCGGGGCGGATCAGGTCGGCCGGCGAGCGGAGGACGGGGTCGCCGAACAGGCGGATGGGACGAACGGTCAATTTACTGCAGCACCACCAGGAGGTCGCCGGCGTCCACCTGCTGGGTCACCGGGATCGCGAGTCGGCCGACGGTGCCCGACACGGGCGCCGTGATGGCCGCTTCCATCTTCATCGCCTCGATGCTCGCCACCGGCGTACCGGCCTCGACGACGTCACCGACGGCGACCTTGAGCGTCACCACGCCGGAGAACGGCGCGGCCACGTGCTTGGGGTCGGACGCGTCGGCCTTCTCGGCCGCCTTCGTCTCGACCTCGACCGAACGGTCGCGGACGGCGACCGGGCGGAGCTGCCCGTTCATCGTCGCCATGACCGTACGGATGCCCTTGGCGTCCACCTCGCCGATCGCCTCGAGCCCGACGAACAGGTCGACGCCCTTGCCGAGCGGGACGCTGTGCTCCTGCCCGGGGCGCAGCCCGTACAGGTAGTCGACGGTCGGGACGACGGACAGGTCGCCGTACTGCTCCCGCACGCGCTGGAACTGCTGCGTCGGCTGCGGGAAGAGCAGGCGGTTGAGGGCTTGCTGCCGCTCGGGTCCGGGGGTCTCGAGGTGCGCACGCTCGTCCGCGGGCACCGGGGTGATCTCGAGTCGGACGTCACGCCCGGCCAGGACCTTCGAGCGGAACGGCTCCGGCCAGCCTCCGGGCAGGTCGCCCAGTTCGCCGGCCATGAACCCGACCACGGAATCCGGGATGTCGTACTTGTCGGGGTTCTGCTCGAAGTCGACCGGGTCGGCACCGACCGCGGCGAGCTGCAGTGCGAGGTCACCGACGACCTTCGACGACGGCGTGACCTTGGTCGGGCGCCCGAGGATCCGGTTCGCCTCGGCGTACCAGTCCTCGACCTGCTCGAACCGGTCGCCGAGTCCGAGGGCGATCGCCTGCTGCCGGAGGTTCGACAGCTGACCGCCGGGGATCTCGTGCTTGTAGACACGCCCGGTCGGACCGGCGAGCCCGGACTCGAACGGGGCGTACACGCGACGGACCGACTCCCAGTACGGCTCGAGGTCACCGACGGCGTCGAGGGACAGGCCGGTGTCGCGCTCGGTGTGGGCCAGGGCGGCGACCAGGGCGGACATGCTCGGCTGGCTGGTCGTGCCGGCCATGGGTGCTGCGGCCACGTCGACGGCGTCGGCCCCGGCGCGCGAGGCTGCGAGCAGGGTCGCGAGCTGGCCGCCGGCGGTGTCGTGGGTGTGCACGTGCACGGGCTGGTCGAAGCGCTCGCGCAGGGCGGTGACGAGCTTCTCGGCCGCACCGGCACGGAGGAGCCCGGCCATGTCCTTGATGCCGATGACGTGCGCGCCGGCCTCGACCATCTGCTCCGCCAGGCGGAGGTAGTAGTCGAGCGTGTAGAGGTCCTCGGCGGGGTCGAGGAGGTCGGCGGTGTAGCAGAGCGCCGCCTCGGCGACGGCCGTGCCGGTCGCGAGCACGGCCTCCAGGGCGGGACGCAGCTGGCTGACGTCGTTCAGCGCGTCGAACACGCGGAAGACGTCGACGCCGGACCGGGCGGCCTCGTCGACGAAGGCATCGGTGACCTCGGTCGGGTACGGCGTGTAGCCGACCGTGTTGCGCCCGCGCAGCAGCATCTGGATCGGGATGTTCGGCATCGCTTCCCGCAGCGAGGACAGGCGCTCCCAGGGGTCTTCACCGAGGAACCGGAGGGCGACGTCGTACGTGGCACCTCCCCAGGCCTCGACGCTGAGCAGCTGCGGGGTGAGCCGCGCGACGTGCGGTGCGACGGCGACGAGGTCCTTCGTGCGGACCCGGGTGGCGAGGAGCGACTGATGGGCGTCGCGCATCGTCGTCTCGGTCACCGCGAGGGCCGTCTGGGCGCGCAGGGCCTTCGACCACTCGGCCGGCCCCATGGCCAGCAGGCGGTCACGCTGACCCTCGGGCACCGGCGCTGTCAGGTCGGTGGCCGGGAGCTTGTCGGCCGGGTCGGTGACCAGCGGCGACCGCTCACCGTTCGGCTTGTTCACCGTGACGTCGGCGAGCCAGGTGAGCACCTTCGTGCCGCGGTCCTTCGAGACGTGGCCGCCGAAGAGCTGCGGACGTTCCTCGATGAACTTCGTCGAGACGTCACCGCGGGCGAAGTCCGGGTCCTCGAGCACGGCCTGCAGGAACGGGATGTTCGTGCTGACGCCGCGGATGCGGAACTCGGCGAGGGCGCGCTTGGCCCGGGACACCGCCGCCGGGAAGTCCCGGCCGCGGCACGTCATCTTCGCGAGCATCGAGTCGAAGTGCGGGCTGATCTGCGCGCCGGTGGCGACCGTGCCGCCGTCGAGCCGGACGCCCGCGCCGCCGGGGCTGCGGTAGGTGCTGATCCGGCCGGTGTCCGGACGGAAGCCCTGCGTCGGGTCCTCGGTCGTGATGCGGGTCTGCAGCGCGGCGCCGTGCACGGCGACGGTGTCCTGCGACAGTCCGAGGTCGGCGAGGGTCTCCCCCGCCGCGATGCGCATCTGCGACTGCACCAGGTCGACGTCGGTGACCTCTTCGGTGACCGTGTGCTCGACCTGGATGCGCGGGTTCATCTCGATGAAGACGTGCTGCCCCTCGCGCTCGCCCTCGGTGTCGAGCAGGAACTCCACGGTGCCGGCGTTCACGTACCCGATCGACCGGGCGAAGGCCACGGCGTCACGGTGCAGTGCCTGCGCGATCGCGGGGTCGAGGTTCGGCGCCGGCGCGATCTCGACCACCTTCTGGTTGCGCCGCTGCACCGAGCAGTCCCGCTCGAACAGGTGGATCGTGCCGGCGTCGGTGCCGGTCGCGTCGGCGAGGATCTGCACCTCGATGTGGCGCGGACGGATGACGGCCTGCTCGAGGAACATCGTCGGGTCGCCGAACGCACTGTCGGCCTCGCGCATCGCGGCTTCGAGGGCGTCGCGCAGCTCGGGCTTCGTCTCCACCCGGCGCATGCCACGGCCACCACCACCGGCGACGGCCTTGGCGAAGACCGGGAACCCGATCGCGTCGGCGCCGGCGATCAGTTCGTCGATGTCGCGGCTCGCCGGGGTGCTCGCGAGGACCGGGACGCCGGCTGCGATTGCGTGCTCCTTCGCGGTGACCTTGTTGCCGGCCATCTCGAGCACGTGCTCGCCCGGGCCGATGAAGGTGATGCCGTTCGCGGCTGCTGCCGCGGCGAGCTCGGGGTTCTCGGACAGGAACCCGTACCCCGGGTAGATCGCGTCGGCCCCCGACTCGCGGGCGACGCGGATGATCTCGGAGACGTCCAGGTACGCCCGGACCGGGTGGCCCCGCTCCCCGATCAGGTAGGCCTCGTCGGCCTTGAGCCGGTGCAGGGAGTTCCGGTCTTCGTACGGGTAGACGGCCACCGTACGGGCCCCCAACTCGTAGGCGGCACGGAACGCGCGGATGGCGATCTCGCCACGGTTCGCAACGAGGATCTTCGTGAACACGACGTCCCTTTCAGCCCGGGTTGAGGTGAGACAACCCTAGTGGCGGTAACGTTGCTCAACGTGCATGTACTCAGCGTGAGCTCCCTCAAGGGTGGTGTCGGCAAGACGACGGTGACGCTCGGCCTGACCTCGGCCGCGTTCGCCAAGGGACTGCGCACGCTGGTGGTGGATCTGGACCCGCAGTCCGACGTCTCGACGGGCCTCGACATCAACCTCGCCGGCCACCTCAACGTCGCCGACGTCCTCGAGAACCCGAAGGAGAAGATCGTCCGTCAGGCGATCGCCCCCTCGGGCTGGACGAAGGGGTCGCAGGGCAAGATCGACGTCATGGTCGGGTCGCCCTCCGCCATCAACTTCGACGGTCCGCACCCGTCGATCCGCGACATCTGGAAGCTCGAAGAGGCCCTGGCGAACGTCGAGCAGGACTACGAGCTCGTCCTCATCGACTGCGCGCCGTCGCTGAACGCCCTGACCCGCACCGCGTGGGCCGCGTCCGACCGCGTCACCGTCGTCACCGAGCCCGGCCTGTTCTCCGTCGCCGCCGCCGACCGTGCACTGCGCGCCATCGAGGAGATCCGCCGCGGGCTCTCCCCGCGCCTGCAGCCCCTCGGCATCATCGTGAACCGTGCCCGGGTGCAGTCGCTCGAGCACCAGTTCCGCATCAAGGAACTCCGGGACATGTTCGGCCCGCTCGTGCTCTCCCCGCAGCTGCCGGAGCGCACGTCGCTGCAGCAGGCGCAGGGTGCCGCGAAGCCGCTGCACGTCTGGCCCGGCGAGTCCGCGCAGGAGATGGCGAAGAACTTCGACCAGCTGCTCGAGCGCATCATGCGCACCGGCAAGATCGGTCCGTACGCCGAGGGTGGCGCCGCGTAGGTCGGTGCTCGTGCGGTCGCGGCGCGGTCGCGGTCGCGGTCGCGTGACATGCCGCTCACGTCCGGCGAGGTGTCACCAACTGTCGGTCGGCAGCGTCGCAGGCGACAGTTCGTGACCCCTCGGCGACGCGCACACGACGATTCGTGACACCTCGGCGGCTGCCGGGAGGCCGGCCCCGGCCCCGGCAGGCACCACCCGGCCCCGGCTCGCCAGCGGTCACGACATGCCACTCACGTCCACCGAGCGGTCACCAACTGTCGGCAGGCAGCGTCGCTGGCGACAGTTCGTGACCCCTCGGCGACGCGCACACGGCGGTTCGTGACCACGCGCAGACCGCCGGGAGGCCCGCCCCGACCCCGGCAGGCACGCCCGGCCCCGGCTCGCCGCGCGGTCACAACACACCGCTCACGTCCGCCGAGCGGTCACCAACCGTCGGCAGGCGGCTCCGCAGGCGACAGTTCGTGACACCTCGGCGACGCGCACACGGCGGTTCGTGACACATCGCCGACCGCCGGGAAGCCCACCCCGACCCGGCAGACACGCCCGACCCCGGCTCGCCCAGCGGACACGACACACCGCTCACGTCCGCCGAGCGGTCACCAACCGTCGGCCGGCACCGTCGCAGGCGACGGTTCGTGACACCTCGGCGACGCGCACACGACGGTTCGCGACCACTCGGCCGGAACCCGAACGGTCAGGAAGCGCGGGAAGCGCGACGAGCGGCGAGCTCGTCGGAGGGGTCGGCCGCAGCGGTGGCGTCGAGCTCGACCAGGGAGCTCTCGACCTCGCGCAGGACCTTGCCGACCGCGATGCCGAAGACACCCTGGCCGCGGGACACGAGGTCGATGACCTCGTCGTCGGAGGTGCACAGGTACACCGAGGCGCCGTCGGACATCAGCGTGGTCTGCGCCAGGTCGGAGACGCCGGACTCACGGAGCTGGTTGACCGCGGTGCGGATCTGCTGCAGCGAGATGCCGGTGTCGAGCAGGCGCTTCACGAGCTTGAGCACGAGGATGTCGCGGAACCCGTACAAACGCTGCGATCCGGAGCCGGCGGCCCCGCGGATCGTCGGCTGCACGAGTTCGGTGCGGGCCCAGTAGTCGAGCTGTCGGTACGAGATGCCGGCTGCCCGTGCGGCAACGGTGCCGCGGTAGCCGTTCTGCTCGTCGTGCTCGGGCAGACCATCGGTGAAGAGCAGCCCGAGGTCGTACCGGGTCACATCAGACTCGGTGCCAGGGGTGTCGTTCCCACTCATGAGCTTGCCTTCCACGACGATCGAGCTCCCACCCGAAGCTTCAACGACGGGTTGAGAGTTGTTCCGAGGTCCACGGTAGCGACTCCGACCGCTCCCGCGCGGGACATCCGACCCGGCGCGTCCGGCGTGTCGAGGATACGCCTCGGCCACTGACACACAAGCCCTGTCGGAGCACCGGACGGCGTCATGCGTCGAGACGACCGATGGCCTGGCGGATGAGGTTCGACCGGATGATCTCGAGGTGCCCGGCGATCTCACGCGCGAGCTCGGTGGCCTTGGCCCGCGAGGTGGCGTCGCCCCGGCGGGAGACCGGCATGAGAGCGGACTCGATGAGACCGACCTCGCGCTCGGCGGTGCTGCGCAGCGTGCGGAGGTGTCGCGGCTCGATACCCGTGCGCTGCAGTTCGACCAGGGCCTTCAGAACGGAGACGCCGTCGTCACCGTAGGTGTCGGTGGCCGGGAGCAGCGAAGCCGAGACCGCGTCGGCGAGGAGCATCGGGGAGGCTCCGGCTGCCCGGACCGTCTCGTCGCGGGTGTACCGGCGTTCGCGACCGAGGATCGACGGCTTCGGCGCATCGCCTCCGCCGGGCAGGACGGGTTCGCGTCCGGCATCGAGGTCGGCGAGGTACTCCTTGATGACCTTGAGCGGCAGGTAGTGGTCACGCTGCAGTCCGAGGATCACCCGGAGCCGCTCGAGGTCGGCAGCGGAGAACTTGCGGTACCCACTGGCCGTGCGGATCGGGGTGACGAGCTCGCGCTCTTCGAGGAACCGCAGCTTGGAGCTCGACAGGTCCGGGAACTCGGGCTTGAGGCGAGCGAGGACCTGCCCGATGGTGAGCAGGTCCGGTGCCGCGGACCCCGCCCGGGCCGCAGCGGACCGTGCGGCCACTACGCGTTCGCCAGGCGCGCCAGGTCGACCCGAGATGCGTAGAACGTCAGGCGGAACTTGCCGACCTGGACCTCGGCCCCGTCGGTGAGCAGCGCTTCGTCGATGCGGACACCGTCGAAGTACGTGCCGTTCAGGGAACCGTTGTCCTTGACGCTGAAGCTCGTGCCGTGGCGCAGGAACTGCGCGTGCTTGCGCGACACGGTGACGTCGTCGAGGAAGATGTCGGCGTCGGGGTGTCGACCGGCCGTCGTGACGTCGGAGTCGAGGAGGAACCGCGCACCCACGTTGGGGCCGCGACGGACCACGAGCAACGCTGACCCGGAGGGCAGTGCGTTGACGGCTTCACGTTCTTCGGTCGAGACACCGGACTCGGCGGTGAGCGCCGCGCCCATGTCCATGCTGAAGGTCAGCGTGGTGTCGACCAGCCGCTGCTCCGGGGTCTTCTGACCGCCCGGCTGCGGGACCACTGGATCTGGCATCGGTGGACCTCCTCCTCTTGGCCCACCAGCGTATCGGAAACGAAGCCCCGAGCGGCAGCCCCGATCTGGGACTGTGGAGGGACTTCCGCGATCCGCGAACGCACGAGCCGCGTCAGCGACCCGCGGGACCCGACGTCATCGACTCGTGCGACCCGGCGTCACCGTCCGCGTGCGAGCAACCAGAGCAGGTACGGCGCCCCCACGACGCCCGTCACGACGCCCACCGGCAGCGCGGTGCCGGGGAAGGCGAACTGTGCCAGCAGGTCGCTGCCGAGCGTGATCGCGGCACCGACGGCAGCGGCCGGCGCGAGCGCCACCCGTCCGCCGCCGACGAGGCGTCGGGCGATCGGCGCAGACATCAGCGCCACGAACGAGACGGGCCCCGCGGTGGCGACGGCTGCGGCGGTCAGGCACACGGCGGTGAGGAGCAGGAGCACCTTCGCCCGGTCCGGCCGGAGTCCGAGTGCGGCGGCGACCTCGTCCCCGAGGCTCAGCACCTGCAGACGGGCGGACTGCAGCAGCGCGAGCACGACGAGCACGACGAACGCGACGCCGAGCACCCCGACCAGGTCGCGGTCGACGGCGTTCAGGCTGCCGGAGAGCCAGAGCAGTGCGGTGCCGGCCTGGGTGACGGTGCCGCTCGTGAGCATCCAGCCCGTGATGCTCAGGCAGATGGCCGCGACACCGATCCCGACGAGGATCACCCGGTTGCCGGTGATCCCCCGTCGCCAGGCGAGCCCGGCGATGACGATCGAGACCACCACGGCGCCGACGAGCACGACCGAGAAGAGCGTGCCACCGCTCGCACCGAACAGCACGATGGCGGTGAGTCCGGCGGCACTGGCCCCCGAGGTGATCCCGATGACGTCGGGGCTCGCGATCGGGTTCCGCACGACGCTCTGCACGATCGCGCCCGCGACGCCGAGACTGGCGCCGACGAGGACCGCACCGAGCACCCGCGGCCCGCGGAGCTGCCCGATGACGAAGTCCGAGATCCGGTCCCCCGGGCCGAACAGGGAGGCGAGCACCTGGCCCGGGGTGAGCGGGATCGAACCGGCGCCGAGCCCGACCAGGACGAGCACCACGACGACCACGAGCACGGCGACGAGCACCGAGACCTCACGACGCAGGCCGGCCGAGCGGCGCAGACTGCCGGACCGCGGGCGGCCGGAGCCGAACAACTGCCTCACAGTCCCCGCACCGCCCTCGACCGCACGAGCGCGATGAACACCGGCGCCCCGATCAACGCCGTGACGATGCCGACCTGCAACTCCCCCGGGTACGCCACGACGCGGCCGATGACGTCGGCGACGAGCAGCAGTGCGGGGGCGACGATCGCCGACAGCAGGATGGTCCAGCGGTGGTCGGGGCCGCTCAGCCGACGGACGGCGTGCGGCACGGCGAGCCCGACGAAGGCGATGGGCCCGGCGGCGGCCACCGCGGACCCGGCCAGCAGCACCGCGACCAGACCGCCGACGGCGCGGACGAGCACGACCCGCTGCCCGAGCGACGCTGCGAGTTCGTCCCCGAGTGCGAGTGTGTTCAGCGACCGACCGAGGCCGAACGCGATCACCAGCCCGACGAGCACCGGCGCCGTGATGATCCCCGCCGTGCCGAGGTCCTTGCCGGCGAGGGCACCGACCTGCCAGAAGCGCAGCTGGTCGAGCAGGCTCTGGTCGGTCACGAGCACCGCAGTGGTGACCGACGACAGCGCGGCGGCGACCACGGCTCCGGCGAGGGCGAGCCCGACGGGCGAGAGGCCGCGTCGGGCGACGGTCGCGATCCCGTACACGAGCACGGCGGCGAGAGCGGCCCCGATGAAGGCGAACGGCAGGTAGGCAGCCGTGCCGCTCACGCCGAAGACCGCGATCCCGGCCACCACGGCCAGCGTCGCTCCGGAGTTGATGCCGAGGACGCTCGGGTCGGCGAGCGGGTTCCGCGTCACGCCCTGCATGACCGCCCCGGCCACCCCGAGCGCGGCTCCGGCGAGCAGTCCGACGACGGTGCGGGGCACGCGGTTGCCGAGCACGATGAGCCCGACCTCGTCGCTCCGACCGGGGTGCATCACCGTGTCGAGGACGGTCCCGAGCGGGATCGGCCGCGAGCCGTACGCGATCGACAGAGCACACGCCACGGCGAGGACGACGACCGCCAGCACGGTCGCACCGACGAGTCGGGGGACGGAGCTGGGAGCCGGGGGCGTGGACGTCGACGGAGGCATGGAAGTAAGGCCACCCTAACGCCGGAGCCCCACTCGGCGTCCCCCGAGCAAGCCCGGAGCGTGCGCAGGGTTCGTTCATAGGCTCGTCATGGGGACGCGCCCTGTACTGGTCTCCATCGACGCCCGACCGGGTCGTCGAGGGACGACCGGAGAGCACCGATGAACGAGACCCCGAACCCCGCAGCCGCCGACCACGACGAGGACGGCACCCCCGCCGCGCAGCAGCAGGCTCCCGGGATGCACTGGGAGGCGCCGCACGCCGACCCGGCCTCCCTGCGCCCGGCGTACGCGTTCGACGGCTCCGGTCCCTACCTCTACGGTCCGGACGGCTCCGGCCCCTACGCCTACACGCCGGACGGCCGCGGCCCGTACCTGATCGGCAGCCCCGCCCTCGCCGGCGCGAACCACGCGTGGGCGTACTCGGCGGCGACCGCGAACCACCCCGGTACGACGAAGCGCCCGCGTCGCCTGGGACTGATGATCGGCTCCGGCATCGCCGCGCTCGCCATCGTCGGTGCGGCCGGTGGCACCGCCCTCGGCCTGTCCTCGCAGGGGACGACCACGACGTCGAGCCAGTCGCAGGGCACCACCACCCTGCCCGGCACCGGATCCGGCACCGACGGGACCGGCGGCACCGGCGGCACCGGCAGCAGCGACGGAACGAACGGCTTCACGGTGCCCGGCGACGGCAGCGGCAGCGGCACCAGCGGCGACGGCAGCACCGGCACCGGCACGATCCAGTCCCCCGCCACCGCGGCGACGGCCGCCGACAAGAAGGGCGTCGTGACCATCAACACCGTCCTGAACTACGACGAGTCGTCACAGGCGGCCGGCACCGGCATGGTCCTGACCTCCGACGGCACGATCCTGACGAACAACCACGTGATCCAGGGCGCGACGAGCATCACCGTCACCGACGAGACCACCGGCAAGGAGTACAAGGCCGACGTGGTCGGGGCCGACGCCACCAACGACGTCGCCGTCCTGAAGCTCCAGAACGCCTCCGGACTGTCCACGGTCACGCTCGACGACGACGGCGAGCCGAGCACCGGTGACACCGTCAAGGACGTCGGCAACGCCGAGGGCACCGGCAACCTCGTCGCCGCCGAGGGCACCGTCACCGCGACCGACCAGGACATCCAGGTGCAGAGCGAGTCCGGCACCGGCACCGAGTCCCTGACCGGCCTGATCGAGATCTCGGCGGACATCGTCTCCGGCGACTCCGGCGGACCGGTGCTCGACAGCGAGGGCGAGGTCGTCGGCATGGCCACGGCAGCGTCCTCCGGCACGGCCGACGTCACCGGCTACGCCATCCCGATCACCACCGCCAAGACGATCGCCGAGAAGATCCTCGCCGGGGAGTCCTCGAGCACGATCACCATCGGGCTGCCCGCGTTCCTCGGGGTCGAGGTCAGCAACACCACCGGCACCACGGGCGGCGTCGCCGTCGCCGGCACGGTCGAGGGCTCCGGTGCCGCGAGCGCCGGCCTGACCGCCGGGGACACGATCACGAGCATCGACGGCACCGCGGTCACGAGCTCGGATCAGCTGACCAAGGTCGTCCAGTCGCACTCGGTCGGCGACAAGGTGAGCGTCCGGTACACCGACAGCACCGGCGCCGCGAAGACGGTCACGATCACCCTGACCGCCGGCCCCGCCGCGTAGCGGGAGAGCCCGGGCGCGCTCAACCCAGCAGCGCCCGCACCACCGACCGGTAGACGTTGGCCGGGGAGTCCGTCCGGAAGGCGGTCTCCCCGGCCTTCGTCGTGCCCACGCGCGCGAACCCGTGCCCCTCGGCACACACGATCGTGATCGGCTTCGGCTTGCCCGGTCGACGCAGGTACGAGACGGTCCACGGCGCGGCCCAGAACCGCGCGAGACGCGGGTCCGCCTCGACGAGGGCCTCCGGCAGGTCCGGTGCGTCCGGACCGCCGGCCAGCTTGCGGCCGAGCAGGTGCCCTGGGAGCGACCCCGTGCGGAACGGGAAGGTCCACGTCGGACCGATGCCGAGCCTCCCGGCCAGCAGCGCGACGGCCCGATCGGGCGTGAAGGACGCGACCACGGCGCCCGCCGCGTCGGTCCCGTCGACGACGGTCTGCGACCAGGCCTGGAGGCGCGACTCGCCCCCGTCGGGCAGGTGCTGTTCCAGCGTGACCGGTTGGGCATCGCCCTGCCAGGGTTCGAGGAGGGTCTGCGTCGACTCCGGCAGGGTGCCGAGTCGGCCGACGAGGCCCGCCTCGATGAGTTCGCGGCCCGCCGCGGTGCGGAGGAGCGTGGGGTTCCACCGGCGTCCGGCGAGGCTCTGCAGGGTGCCGATCGCGTCCGTGCTGAGGCGGGGGCCGTCGAGCGACGGTGCCGGGGCGGGGGCCGGCAGGGGTTCGAGGTCACGCTCGGGGCGGACCGGGACCGTCTCGGTGGCGCGGACGCTCTCGAGGACCGCGAGCACGAGGTCGTCGGTCTCGAGCAGCCGGGCGAGCGGGCGTTCGATCGTCAGGTCGACGCGGTGCCGACCGGTGACGAAGAGCAGGTGGGTGCCGGCGACGTCGCCGTGCTCGTCGGGCCGGACGTACTCGACCAGCCGGGCCGGGGCGCCGGCGGTGGTCCATGGGTCGCAGCCGACGAGCAGCAGGCCCTCGACGGAGCCGGGCAGCCGTTCGAGCAGCCCGGTGTTCTCGTCGCCGATCGCGCGGTCACTGGGGCGGGATCGGACGGTGAGGACGACGTCGTCACCGGTGACGCGCAGGTCCGCCTGGGCTGAGTCCTCGCGGCGCCAGGAGTCCGGGCGGCGGAGGGTGAGGCGGGCGGTGCGGTCCTCGGTGCCGAGCGGGACGGGGACTGCCATGGGATGAGCGTATGTCGGGAGCGGGGCGCGGGGGCCTGCGGCTCGCCGGGGTGGCTCGCACCGTGCGAAGTGCTGTGCGAGGTGCTGTGCGAGTGGTGCGAGGTTCCGTGCTCCGTGCTCCCCACGAGCGGTCGCACGGAGGACGGAACCTCGCACCAGACGAGCCGAGCGCGTCAGCGCCGAGCAGGCCGTGCGGGCGGGGGCGGCGGGACGGGCTTCGCGGCGACGACGTCGGCGAGCCGGACCTCGACCGGGCCGCGGCGGGTGGCGATCGTCACGGCGTCGGGCGTCCGGGCGACCAGGTCACCGAGGGCGTCCTGCGCGCCGTCCCCGTGGTGCGCCCGGACCACCAGGCGGTCCCCGATCGCGGCGTCGTGCAGCACCCCGAGGGCACGGGCCCGGGCGATCGCCGCCTGTTCGTCCGCATGCACCGCCCCAGGGTACGGGCCGCCTAGAGTGTCGGCATGGAGAAGGCCCGGGTCGACAGCTGGATCTGGGCCGTCCGGATCACCAAGACCCGGTCGGCCGCCACCGCCGCGTGCAAGGCCGGTCACGTCCGGGTGAACGGGGAGCGCGCGAAGCCGGCGCAGCCGATCGGCCCCGGCGACGAGGTGCGGGTGCGCCAGAACGGCTTCGACCGCATCGTCATGGTCACCGGCATCATCCTGAAGCGGACGAGCGCACCCGAGGCTGCGAAGCACTTCGAGGACAAGACCCCGCCGCGGCTGTCGAAGGAAGAGGCCGGCTTCGTCCCGATGCGCGATCGCGGCGCCGGACGGCCGAGCAAGCGGGAGCGCCGCGACCTCGAGAAGCTCCGCGGCTACTGACGTTTCGCGGACCCGGACCCGGGCACGTGGACATCGACCACGATCTCGAACGTGTCGGACTCGACCTCGATCCGTTCTCCGGTCCACGGGGCCTCGAGGTGCCCGTCGTCGTCCGGATCGGACCCGCCCAGCGCGCGACCGGACGGGATGCGGTGGACGGGGATGCGGGTGCCGTCCTCCGCGACGACGAACAGATCGGCCACCCGACCACGGAACTCCGTGATGCCGAACGGGTCGTCGTGGTGCCGGGACTCGGCGAACCGCGGCGTCCTGCCGTACGCGGTGAACGCCGCCGTGGCCTGCCGTTCGTAGGCGGGCCCGCAGCAGTCGTGCTCCCACCCGCCGACCACGACGACGACCTCTTCGCGCATGCCGTGATCGTACGACGCGTCGGACGGTGACGGTCGGAGCCCGGAGCCCGGAGCCCGGAGCCCCGAGCCCCGAGCCCGGGGCCAGCGCCACGCGTCAGGCCGCAGGCGTCAGGGTCAGACGAAGCGGACGGTCTGCTGCAGGCGGTCGCGGATCTCGAACACGTCGACGGAACCCGCCGGCGACCAGACGCCGTTCAGCACCTGGGCGAGCGCACTGCGGCGCACGACGAGCGCGGTGGGCTTCTTCGGGGAGCCGACGAGCTGCACGTCCTCGGTGACGGCGGCGTCCGGCACGACGAGCAGCCGCCCGGAGAACCGCACCCTGGTCTGCTTCTGCACGGCACGAGCGGCGCGGACGAGTTCCTTGACGGGTCGCTCCCCCGGCGCGAGCGTCTCGCCGACGATCTCGCCGTGCTCGACGCGGACCGGAGCGCCCCAGTCGATGGACTCGACGGCCCAGAGTCCGCTCGGGGTCAGGACGGCGTGGTCGAGCTTGCCCTCGGCCCCGGCGTCGAGGTCGTGCCACACCGTGACGCCGATCCCCATGTCGGAGACGATCAGGGCGGTCGCTTCTTCGGCCAGGGCCTCGGCGAGCAGCCGCCGGATCTGCCGCGGCGCGGAGCGGATGAGCGTGGGGTCGTAGGGGTCCTCGATGGGGTCGCCGAGCCCGACCCACTCGCGTTCGGCCTGCAGGAAGACCTCGCGCGACCGACCGCCGGGGTGCCCGTGGGACCGGGCCCGGGGGCGGGTGTCGCGACGCGCTGCCGGGGGTGCGTAGGCGTCGCGACCGGTGTCACCCCTGCCAGCGGTCGCCCCGGACGGACCGGACGCGCCGTACGCGCGGGACCCGATGTCGTACGCGCGCCGGGCTGCCGGCGTGCCGATGCGCTCCCACGCGAGCTGGACCTGGCGGAAGCGCTGGGCGTCGCCGCCGAGGTCGGGGTGCGTCTCGCGGGCGGCCCGCCGGTAGGCACGGCGGAGCGCTTCGTCGTCAGCCGTCGCGGGGACGCCGAGGACTTCGTAGGGGGTGGCGTCGGCCGGGCTGTCCGTCATGGCCCTGCGACATTACCGGAGGCAGTGTCGGAGTCCGCCGCATGGTTGCTGGGTACGGTCTGGAGGGTCGGGGCGGCCGGGCAGCCTCGGCACACGGTCCGCAGGTGGTCGCGTCAGACCACCGTGGTCGCGACGGGCGCACCGAGGAACGCCGCGTACCGCGCGGCCGCTGCCTCGAGCGCGCGGACCGATGCCGCATCGAGGGCACCGAAGGGTGTGACGGTGACGAGGTGCCCGGCCCGGCGCTCGGTGCGCTTCCAGGTGCCGACGACGCGACCGCGGCCGACGGCCATCGGCAGGAACATGCCGTTGGCCCCGGGGACGACCCGGTCGGCGTGGGCGGGGTCGAGCTGCGCGGACCGGTCGGCGTACCCGAGCAGGTACTCGTCGAAGCCGGGGAGCAGGTGCCCGGTGGGGACGCGCGCGGCTGCCGGCCGGTCGGCGAGGTCGAGGAGCCCGTCGCCGAGGTCCTCCACCGCGTCCCCCGCCGCGGCCCGCGCTCGGCGGAGGTCACCGAGCGGCAGCTTCGTCCAGCTCGCGGCGTCGGCCTCGGTCGCGGGGCCACGGCCACGCAGGTACCCGAGCAGGACCCGGCGGAGGGCTTCGTCGCGGTCCGGCAGCTCAGCGGTGGCGGGTGCCCACTCGTCGAGCAGTACGAGCCCCTGCCCGACGCGGGCGGTGGGGCCCCAGGCGACGAGGCCCTCCTGCGCGAGCTGCAGGACCAGGTGGTAGCCGCGGCCTCCGGCCGGGTCGATGCCCGCAGCGCGGTACGCCGCGAACAGGTCGTCCCGGACCAGCGCGCGACCACCGACCAGGGCCGCGATCGTCGCGTCCCGAGCCCGGCCGAGCAGGGCGTCGTCGATGCCGAGCTCGGCGGCGCGTCGGGCGATCGTGCGGAGCGTCCGTTCGGCGGTGAGCGAGAGCAGCAGGCGCAGGTCGTCGGGGCGCAGAGCGTGCAGGGTGGCGCGCATCGGCCACGAGCGGACGAGTTCCCCGCGGTCGAAGGCCTCGCGGACGTCGTCCCGCGTCGATCCGGGAGCGCGGACCCCGATGGCCCAGAGCACCTGGCCGAGGTCCTGCCCCTGCACCGCCAGCATCCGCTCGACGACCTCGGTGGGTCGCAGTCCGGGTGCCGCGATGCCCTGCGCCGCGAACCGCGCCGTGCGGAGCCGCGCGGCGCTGGTGGTCACGCGACGGCGGCGGTGACGGCGTCGGCGTGCTGCTCCAGGTAGGCGACGTCGGCGCGGTACAGGTCGGCGTGGCCGTGCTGCAGGTCGCTGACGAACTTCGGGTTGCCGGCGGCGGCCTCGTGCTCGATCGTCGTGACCAGGGCGACGAGGGACGCGATCATGGTCTCGGCCAGGACGCTGCGGGAGCGGTCGTCGAGGGCGTAGGCGCGGCAGAACTCGGCGGCGCGTGCGAGCCGCTCGTCGAGGTCGGGGGCGGTCGATCCCTCGACCGCGCCGGTGGTGAACGGTGCGAACCGGTAGACGGCACTCGCGACGTCCCAGACACGGGGCCCGGGGTGGGCGGTGTCGAAGTCGATCAGGCCGACGGCGGCGATGCCGTCGTAGACGCAGTTGTACGGGGCGAAGTCGCCGTGCACGATCGTCTCGACCGGGGCACGGTCGGCCTGGGACCAGAGGTCGTCGGTGGCGCTGCGCGGGAAGCTGGCGGCGGCGTCGTGGAACTGGCGGAGCAGGCGGGCGCTGGTGACGAGGGCGGCCTCGCTGGCGATGTCCTCGGTCCAGGGGTACTCGCCCGCGACGCCGGGGACGAACGAGACCGTCTCGAGGGTGTCACCGAGGGCGATCGGTTCCGGGGCTGCGACGAACCCCTGCTCGTGCAGGTGGGCGAGCAGCCGGTGCACCGTGGGGGTCCACGGCCCGGCTGGGCGGTGGACTCGGTCGTCGGCCCTGGTGATGCGCTCCAAGGGGAACCTCCTGCGTGTTGCGTCTCCGTTGACGGAGGGCCAGCGTACCGGCAGGGACCGACTGCCGCTCGGTGACCATCCGGAACGCGGCGGTCCAGGCGGCTACAGCTGGTCGCGCAACCAGGACGGCCCGTGGACGACCGCGCCGAGGGCCTCGACGCGGTCGCGGAGCTCGCGGTCGGCCGTCACGACGACGACCGGCCCGTCGCCGGCCTGCACCGCGGCCTGCGCGGACGCGACGATGGCGTCGTCGCCGGAGGCCGGAGCACGGACGACGTCGACGGCGCCGGTGGCGGCGCCGCGGTCTGCGCCCGCACCGCCCACGTCTGCGGCGGCCCGGGCCTCCCCCTCGAGCACCACGGTCCACCGCGGCCACCACCGCGCGAACGGCAGGTCGAGCAACGATGCTGAGATTCCGCCCGCGGCGAGCGCCGACACCTGTGCCAGCAGGCGCGATGCGGCGCCGGCTCGGTCCTTCCACCAGCCGTCGGGCACGCTGCCGACGACGTTGGCCGCGTCGACGACGACGTGCGGTGTGGTCGCGATCGTGGCGCGGAGTGCCGGCCACGACCTGCCGAACCCGGGGTGCAGGGGCAGCTCGTCGACCTGGTCGATCGGGATCCACGACAGCGCGAGGCTCTCGCGGTCGGCGATGACGGGTTCGAAGGGTCGGGAGGCGCGCCCCACGACGGTCGTGTAGGTCCAGAACCCCAGGTCGAGCAGTGCCGTGTGGCGCAGGGCGATCGCGTCGTCGGGGACGCCGGCTTCTTCGGCGGATTCGCGGAGGGCGGCGGTCACCGCTGCTTCGCCCTGGTGCCGTGCGCCGCCGGGGATCCCCCAGGTGCCGCCGTGGTGGCTCCACTCGACGCGGTGCTGCAGGAGCACGCGGCCGGCGCCGTCGTCGACGAGCAGGCCGGCGGCGCCGAAGCGTCCCCACGCCTTGGTGCCGTCGGGGCCGACCGCCCAGGCGTCACCGGGGTCGCGGGGGCCGGGTGGGGGCCCGGGGGGCGTTGCGTCTGGCACGGTCCAACCCTGGCACACGGTGCCCGGAGCGGGCCTCGAAGTGGTCACCGGGCGTCGTGTACGGTGTCGCTCGAGACACGGGGTGCCGCATCCAGCGGCTGAGATCACACCCGTCGAACCTGCTCGAGCTCGTACTCGCGAAGGGATCGTCCATGGAAACCGCTGCGCCCTCCCCTGCCTGGGCCCACCGAACCGCCGAACTGCTCGAGGCCGTGCGTGCCCGGGCCCCGCTGGTGCAGTGCATCACGAACACCGTCGTGCAGAACGTCACGGCGAACGTGCTGCTCGCACTCGGGGCCTCGCCCGCGATGGTCGACGTGGCGACCGAGGCGGGGCCGTTCGCCCGCGTCGCCGATGCCCTGTTGGTGAACACCGGTACCCCGCACGCCGAACCGCGGGTCGCCGCGCTCGAGGCCGTGCACGCCGCCCGTGACGCGGGGACCCCGTGGGTCCTCGACCCGGTGGCGGTCGGCTCGCTGCCGGTGCGCACCGCCCTGGCGCGGGACCTGCTCGCGTTGCACCCGACGGTGCTGCGGGGCAACGCCTCCGAGGTGCTCGCCCTGCTCGGCGACTCGGCCGGTGGCCGCGGGGTCGACAGCACGGTGGGCACGGAGGACGCCCGGGTCGCGTCCGTCGCCGCTTCGGACGGGAGGCTCGTGGCCGCGGTGGCCGTGTCGGGTGCGGTCGACCTGCTGGTCGCGCCGGGCATCGGTGTGGTCCGGGTGGCGAACGGGACCGACCTGCTCACGCGGATCACCGGTGGTGGGTGTGCGCTCGGCGCGGTCGTCGCCGCGTTCACGTCGGTCGCGCCGGAGGACGCGGGCGCCGCTGCCGTCGCCGCCACCGCCGTGCACACGATCGCCGCGGAGCTCGCGGCGCGGGATGCCGGTGGGCCGGGGACCTTCCAGCCGCTGTTCCTCGACCGGCTGGCGTCGCTGACCCCGGAGGACGTCGTCCGCGAGGGCCGGATCACGGTCGAGACCGCTCCTGTCGATGCCCGGGCGGTGTCGGCATGAGCGGGCTGCAGTCCGCCGGGTTCGGCGTCTACCTGGTGACCGACGGTGCCCTGGCTGACCGGCACGGCATCGGGGTGCTCGGGGTCGTCCGTGCCGCGGTGCACGCCGGGGTCCGGATCGTGCAGGTGCGGGACAAGGACGCCTCGGCGCGTGACCTGCTGGCACTCACCGCGGCGGTCGCCGACGCCGTCGGGGACCGTGCGACGGTGGTGGTCGACGACCGGCTCGACGTCGCTCTCGCCGCACGGCACGCGGGACACCGGGTGGCGGGCGTGCACCTCGGCCAGTCCGACGTCCCCGTGACCGCTGCCCGTGCCCTGCTCGGCGCGGACGCCCACGTGGGCCTCACCGCGAACACGCTCGCGCACCTGGCTGCCGTCGAACGGCTCCCCCGCGGCACCGTGGACCTGCTCGGCGTCGGGGTCGTGCACCCCACGACGACGAAGGCGGACCACCCGCCGGCGCTGGGCCACGACGGGTTCGCCCGACTGGCCGCCGCGACCGACGTGCCGTGCGTGGCGATCGGCGGGGTGACCCTCGACGACGTCGTGCCGCTCAGGGCTGCCGGTGCCGCGGGGGTCGCGATCGTCTCGGGCATCTGCGCCGCGGGCGACCCCGGATCCGCCGCGGCGGCGTACGTGTCCGCGTGGGGCCCTGGACCCGACCACGGGGCGGAGGCGGGGCCGTCAGGTGCTGGCGATCCGTCCCTCCAGGCCGACGTCACGCACCACGGGGCGGACGCATGAGCGTCCCACGGGTGCTGAGCATCGCCGGGACAGACCCGACGGGCGGGGCCGGGATGCAGGCGGACCTCAAGGCGATCGCCGCGCACGACGGGTACGGGATGGGGGTCGTGACGGCGCTCGTCGCGCAGAACACGCACGGGGTGCGGTCGGTGCACGTGCCGGAGGTCGGGTTCCTGCGGGAGCAGCTCGACGCGGTGTCGGACGACGTCGTGGTCGACGCGGTGAAGATCGGGATGCTCGGCACCGCCGACGTCGTGCGGGTCGTGACGGACTGGCTGCGGGCGCACCGGCCGCCGGTGGTCGTCGTCGACCCGGTGATGGTGGCGACGAGCGGGGACCGGCTGCTCGACGAGGACGCGGCCGCGGCCATGGGGGCGCTGTTCGCGCTCGCCGACCTGGTGACGCCGAACCGGGCCGAGCTCGTGGTGCTGGCGGAGCTGGCCGGGGTGTCGTCGTCGGCTTCGTCGCTAGCGGCCGCGCGTGCCGTGGCGGCGCGGTGGGACGTCCTGGTGCTGGCGAAGGGCGGGCACGACGAGGGACCGACCTCGGACGACGTGCTCGTGGCACCGGACGGCACCGTGCGGGTGTTCACGGGTCCCCGGGTCGCGACGACGAACACGCACGGCACCGGGTGCTCCCTGTCGAGTGCGATCGCGACGCTCGCCGCGCGGCACGGCGACTGGGAGCTCGCGGTCGGGGTGGCGAAGGAGTGGCTGACGGCGGCGCTGCGCGGGGCCGACGCTCTGGCGGTCGGGAGCGGCAACGGTCCGGTCGACCACGGGGCGCAGACGCGGGCAGCCCTGCCGGCGCTGTCGTACACGGACGTGTGGTGGGCTGATGCGGCGTCGGTGCTGCAGGAGACGATCGACTGCGCGTTCCTGGTGGGGCTCCGGGACGGGACGCTCGAGCCGGAGGTGTTCGCGGGCTACCTGGCGCAGGACGTCCACTACCTGCGGGCGTACGAGCGGCACCTGGCGGCGCTCGGGGTCGGTGCTGCCGGTGCCGGTGCCGGTTCTGGTGCTGGTGCTGGTGCTGGCGCTGGCGCTGGTGCTGCTTCTGCTGCTGCTGGTGCTGCTGCTGCGTTCTGGGCGGCGGCTGCGCAGGGGTGCGCCGACGAGGCCCGCGACCTGCACCACCGTCGGCTGGCCGGCTCGCACGCCGACGATCTCGTGCACCCCACGTGCGCCGGGTACCTCGCACACCTGCAGGAGGCTGCCGACTCCGGCTCCCGTGCGGTGCTCGCCGCCGCGGTGCTGCCGTGCTTCCGGGTCTACGCCTGGGTCGGGTCACAGCTCGGGGTCGCTCCGGACGGGCACGCCTTCGCGGACTGGATCACGGCGTACGGGGACCCGGGGTTCGCGGCGTCGAGCGCCGAGGCGACCCGGCTCGTCGAGGAGGCAGCCCGTGCGGCGACGCCCGACGAGCGGGGGCGGATGGCGCGGGCGTTCCGGCGTTCGGCGGAGTGGGAGCTGGCGTTCTTCCGGATGCCGCTGGCAGGGGCTGCTGGTGCCGGGGCCACCGCGGCTGCGAGCGGCGCGGTCACGGCGGGCGGTGCGGTCGGGGCCACCGTGGCTGGGGGCGGTGCGGTCAGTGGCGCCGAAGCGACACTGCTGCGCTGACGGCCGTCGAACACCCCGCGAAAGCGACAGATGTCCGGAGAAGTTCCGCGGGGATCTGTCGCTTTCGGGAACGGGGCGCGCCGACGGCTGCGGCGGGCGACCGGGGCTAGCGGGCGACCGGCGGCAGCCGCACCAGTTCGACGGACAGGTCGGCGCCGTTGACCGCGCCGCGCATCCACGTGTGGTCGGGCTGGCGACGGCGGTCGGTCGGCGAACCGGGGTTGAGCAGGCGCATCCCCGACGGCGCCACGGTGTCCCACGGGATGTGCGAGTGCCCGAAGACGAGCACGTCGGTGTCCGGGTACTCGGCGTCCATCCGCCGCTCCCGACCGGTCGACGCCCCGGTCTCGTGCACCAGGGCGAAGCGCAGGTCCTCGACACCGAACCGGGCGACGAGCGGCAGCCGGTCGTCGAACTCCGGACCGTCGTTGTTGCCCCGCACGCCCTCGAACCGGCGGGACCGCGCCTGCACGGCGTCGAGGGTGGCCAGGTCGACCCAGTCCCCCGCGTGCACCACGAGGTCGGCCGCGTCGACGTCGGCCCACAGCCCGGGCGGCAGGTCCTTCGCGCGCTTCGGCAGGTGCGTGTCGGACAGCAGGACGAACGACGTCGTCACGACTCGGTGGGTGCCGGCATCGGGAGCCCGGCCTCGTCCGAGGCACCGAGGCGCTCCAGCAGCCCGGCGAGCAGTGCGATGTCGTCGTCCGACCAATCGGCGAGCCGCTCGTCGAGCGCGTCCCGGTGCAGCTGCACCGACCGCTCGAGCGCGGCGCGGCCGGCGTCGGTCGCCTCGAGCGGCTTCGCGTTGCCGCTGCCGCCGTCGGTCGTCCGCACCAGTCCGGTCGCGAGGAGCCCGGACAGCTGCCGCGAGATCGTCGACCGGTTCAGCCGCAGGTAGCGGGCGATGTCGATGGCCATGCAGCCCGGGTGCTGGACGACGAAGTCGACGAGGGACTGGTCGACGACGCTCAACACCTGGTCCGAGCCCCGGGCACGGATGCTCGCCCGACGGGTGATGCGGGCGAGCTCGGTGTACGCCCGGCTGATGTCGCTGTTGCGGACCCTCGAACTCGGGTGGTCCATGGTGGCTCCAGCCTGTCTGTGCCGGCGCCGGCCGGCGGTCTTCTCGTCCGGTCACACTACCCGCGGGTCCGCGGAGAGTGGGGTCAGTGACCGGAGGCCGCGGCCTGCAGCGCGGGGATGTCGAGCTTGACCATCTGCATCATGGCCTCGAACACGCGGGCGTTGGCCTCCGGATCACCCGATCCGCTCATCAGCTCCCCCAGCATCGACGGGGTCACCTGCCACGCCAGACCCCAGCGGTCGGTCAACCAGCCGCACGCCATCGGGCTCCCGCCGTCGGCGAGCAGTGCGTCCCACAGCCGGTCGAGCTCGTCCTGCGTGTCCACGTCGATCTGGAACGAGACCGCGTCGGTGTGCGGGTGCCCGGGGCCACCGTTCATCGCGCGGTACGGGGCACCGAGCAACGTGAACTCCACGACCAGGGCACGGCCGTCGGGCATCCGGCTGACGCTGTCGACGCGGCTGTCGGGGAACAGTCCGACGTAGTACTCGGCCGCTTGCTCGGCCTGGTCGTCGAACCAGAGGAACGGGGTGATGGTGGGCACGGGAGCCCCTTCGTTCGGTGCTCAGTCCGCGGCGCTGCGGCTGAGCAGGTCGGCTTTCTCGGGGTGTTCGTCGAACCACTTGCCGACGAACCAGCACATCGGGACGATGCGTTTCGTGGTCGACGACTCGACGTCGGCGACGGCGTACTCGACGAGTTGCGCCGCGTAGCCGTGGCCGCGGTGCTTCGGGACCGTGTAGGTGTGCGGGAACGCCACCGCGTCACCGTTCACCCGGTAGTCGAGCACGCTCACGAGCTCGCCGCCGACGTACATCGCGTAGCGGTCCTGGTCGGTCTCGTCGCGGAACTCGGGGTCCATGCCGCCATCATGCTCCCGGCGGGGCGTCCGCGCCCCCGGGGAATGCACGACGGCGGGCAGCGTTGCAGGGACACCATGACAACCATCGGAATCATCGGCGCCGGCAACATCGGATCCCAGCTCGCTCGACTCGCGGTACGGAACGGCCACCAGGTCGTCATCGCGAACTCCCGCGGCCCGGAGACCCTGACCGACCTGGTCACGGAACTCGGCGACGACGCACGCGCAGCGACCCGCGACGAGGCAGCCGCAGCGGGCGAGATCGTCGTCGTGACGGTGCCGCTCGCCGCGATCGAGACGATCCCCGTCGAGCCCCTCGTCGGCAAGGTCGTCATCGACACGAACAACTACTACTGGGAGCGCGACGGCCACATCGCCGCCCTCGACGACCAGTCCACGACCACCGCCGAGATGCTGCAGGACCACCTGCCCGGCGCCCGTGTCGTGAAGGCGTTCAACCACATCGGCGCCGACGACCTGACCGGCCACGCGACGCCCGCCGGCACCCCTGATCGTCGTGCCCTCGTCATCGCCGGCGACGACGACTCCGCCAAGCAGACCGTCGCCGAGCTCATCGACGCGTTCGGCTTCGACGTCGTCGACGCCGGGCCGCTCGCCGAGGGCTGGCGCATCCAGCGGGACACCCCCGGCTACGGCCCGCGGATGACCGCCGCCGAGCTGCGCGACGCCCTGGCCGCCGCGACGCGCTAGTCCGCAGCACCGCCGACGCACCGCCGACGTTTCGCGCTGAGCGACACCCCACGGGCGCCGCAGCCCGTGACCTGTCGCTCAGCGCGAAACAACTCGGCGCGAAACGAGCGCGCCCGCTCAGGCCCGGTCGAAGATCGTCGTCATGTCGGCGATGTCGTCCTCGGTCGGCGCCCAGGTGGTGCCGGCCTCGACGTTCTGCGTGATCTGCTCCGGCTTCGTCGCCCCCGCGATGACGCTCGACAGCCCCGGCTGCGCCAGGAGCCACGCGAACGTCGCCTGCAGCATCGTCACACCCCGGTGGTCGCAGAACCGCTGGTAGTCGTCGAGCACGTCCCACGGGGCGTCCTCGAGCACCTGCGGCTTCGAGGTCGTCAGCCGACCGTCGGCCGGGCCGCCCGCCTTCGTGTACTTGCCGGTGAGCAGCCCGTTGTACAGCGGGAAGAACGGCAGGAACCCGAGCGCGTACGCCCGCACGGCCGGCAGGACCTCGGCCTCGGCGTCCCGGGCGAGCGGGCTGTACTCGTTCTGCGCGGAGACGAACGCGGTGGTGCCGGCGATCGACGCCGTGAGTTCGGCCTCAGCGATCTGCCACCCCGCGAAGTTCGAGTGCCCGACGTACCGGATCTTGCCCTCGCGGACCAGGTCGTCGAGGACCGACAGGGTCTCCTCGATCGGGGTCACCTCGTCGGGCCGGTGCATCTGGTACAGGTCGATCCAGTCCGTGCCGAGGCGGCGGAGCGACGACTCGACCGCGAGCCGCACGTACCGGCGGGACCCGCGGACGCCCCAGTCCGGCCCGTTCGCGCCCCGCATGTCCATGCCGAACTTCGTGGCGAGGACGATCTCGTCGCGGCGGCCACGGATCGAGCGTCCGAGCATCTCCTCGGACATGCCCGGCACGCCGCCGTAGATGTCCGCGGTGTCGAAGAGCGTCACCCCGGCGTCCAGGGCCGCGGCGACGACGGCGTCGGTGCCCTCCTGCGACTCGGACGCGGTTCCCCGCCGCCCGAAGTTGTTGCAGCCGAGGCCGACGGTGGAGACGACGAGCCCCGAGGGACCCAGGGGACGGTGTTCGATTCCGGTCATCACCCGAACGTACCGGCGACCCCGAACTGGGGCTGCGATCCACACAGCGGTTGCCGCTACAACTGAGCATGGATCAGTCGACGGAAGGAGCGCCGCAGTGGCAGCGCATCGCATGCCCGAATCGGACCGGCCCCGTCGGCCCGTCCCGGCCTGGGTGACCGCGCCGCCCGTCGACGAGGTCGCGCCCGAGCGGGTCGCCGCCGCCGGTCACGTGAACGCCTCCGGCCGGGAGGCCCGCCCCACCCCCGCCTCGTCACGCGCCGCCCACGCGGCGCCGGTCCCACCGACCACGGTCGCCCCGGCAGGGAACGCCGCGGCTGAGCAGGCACCCGCCGCGCATGTGCCGGTCGCGCACGCACCGACGTCCGAGCCCGCGTCGATCGCCGCCCTGGTCGAGGCCGACGCCCCGGTGCCCGACTTCCCCCCGCAGCAGGAACTGCTCCCTCCGGCCCCGACGTCGCCGAACGTGCACACCGTGCCGTTCGAGACCCCCGCGGTGCCGCCGTCGTCGGTCGTCCCCGCCTCCGGGCTCGTGGTGCCGGTCTCCCCGGTCGCCGCCGCACCCGCCTCTGCGGACGCGACACCGCTCGTCGCACCGTTCACCACCCCCTCGCCGGAGGCCTCCCCGGCAACGCCGACCGCCGCACCCGCCGTGCCCGTCGCCGGACAGCCCCGGTTCTCGGTACCCGGCCTCGAACACGTGGTCGTCGAGGGCACCGAACCCGAGCCCGTCGGCCCGATCGGCTACCGGACGCCCCGACGCTTCGCCCACCAGCAGGCCGCCGCACGGTCGGCCGCACCCGCACCCGCTCCCGCAGCTGCACGGTCGTTCGACGCCGTGCTGCACGCCGCGCCGGCCGCCGCCGCTCCCAGCGGCCCCGCCGTCGCGACCCCGAACGCCGACGCGACCGCGGCCCTGGGCGCGCCCGCCCCGGTGCCGCAGGTGGCCGGCGGAGGCGAGGCGGGCCTCCCGACCGAACTGCTCGACCAGCCCGTGACCGCAGCCGCCGTGCCGGAGCCACGCCGTGCGCTCGGCGCGACCGCCGGCGCGGTGCTCGGTGCCGTCGCCGGGATGGCGACGATCGGCCTGGCGGCCTGGTGGTTCTCCGCTCCCGCGACCGTGCACGGCGTCGGCGTGGTGCTCGCACTGCTCGCGCTGGTGCTCTCGATCGTGACACTGCGCGACCGCACGGCCACGTGGCAGCGGCCGGTCGCGCTGCTCGGCGCGGTGCTCGGTGGCGTCGGCACGGTCGTGCTGCTGTGGGCGGTCGCGGCGGCACTGCTGCCGCTCGCGGACGTGACGCTGCCGGACGTCACCGGCACCGGCACGACCCCGACGCTCGCCCCGTAGCGCCGCGAGCGCTCAGACGGCGCGGACGACCCCGCGGGACAGGATCGCGTTCGTCAGTGCGTCGATCGGTTCCCGCTGCACCGTCGGGTTCGCGATGAGGACGTAGTCCACCGCCGGCAGGTCCGGCAGCCCGAGCCGCTGCGACACCTTCACCAGGTCGGCCGGGATCAGCGAGTGCGGGAACACCGCGACACCGATGCCCGCGCGCACCGCGGCGAGCACCCCGTTGACGTCGCGGGTGTTGCAGGTGATCCGCCAGGTGCGGCCGGCGGCCTCGAGGGCGTCGATCGCCATCTGCCGGCTGATGCTCGGCGCCTGGTACGCGATGAGCGGGACGGGTTCGCCGGGTTCCAGGGCGATGCCGTCCTGCGCCATCCACACCATCTGGTCGGTCGCGACCCGGGTGCCCTCGGCGGACTCCCCCGCCGTCTGCTTGATGAACACCAGGTCGAGCTGGCCCGCGTGCACCCGGCGGAGCAGCGGTGCCGACTGGTTCACCGTGAGCTCGAGGTTCACCTGCGGGTGCAGTCGTCGGAAGTCCCGCAGGATCCGCGGCAGCTGGGTGATGGCGAGGTCGTCCGCCGCCCCGAACCGCAGCCGCCCGCGGGTGGCCGCGCCGGAGAAGTAGGCGTCGGCGGTGGCGTGCGCGGCGAGGATCGTCCGTGCGAACCCGGCCATCGCGTCCCCGTTGTCGGTCAGGGCGACGCCGCGGGTGTCCCGGGCGACCAGGGTGCGCGCCACCGCGGTCTCCAGGCGCCGGACGTGCTGCGACACCGTCGGCTGGCTGATGCCGAGCCGGGTCCCGGCCTGCGTGAAGCTGCCGGTCTCCGCCACGGCCAGGAACGTCTGCAACAGGACCGGATCGAGCACGTCGCGCCTTCCGTCGGTGCGACCTCATTCGACATCGCAATGGAGTGATAGCCACCATAGGGGTATCGAATGGGCCGGCGCCACGTAGTTTCGTTGGGGTACCAGATCCACACCGACGTCCGGAGAACCCCGCACCGTGAGCGCGTCACCGACGACCCTCCCCCCGCCCACCGAACCGCTCCCGATCCAGGCCACGCGACCGCCGTGGCGCCACACGCTCATCGCCCTGTCCGTGCCGAACTTCCGGCTGTTCACGGCGACGAACCTGGTGGCGATGACCGCCGGCTGGATGCAGCGGATCGCGCAGGACTGGCTCGTGCTGCAGCTGACCGGTTCGGTCGCGCAGGTCGGCATCACGGTCGCCTGTCAGTTCGCGCCGATGCTGCTGTTCGGGCTGCTCGGCGGCGTCCTGGTCGACCGGTTCTCGAAGCGCGCGCTCATGATGATCACCCAGGGAGCCTTCGCGGTGCTGTCCGCGCTGCTCGCCGTCCTGACACTCGCCGGCGTCGTCGAGGCGTGGCACATCTGGGTGATCGCGTTCCTGGTCGGCATGGTCACCGTCATCGACAACCCGGCACGGCAGGTGTTCGTCACCGAGATCGTCGGGCACAAGCACCTGCGGAACGCCATCAGCGTGAACTCGTCGGTGTTCCAGCTCGGCGGCATGATCGGTCCGGCACTGTCCGGGGCCCTGCTCGTCGCGGTCGGCGCGGGGTGGTCGTTCGGCGTGAACGCGATCGCCTGCGTCGCCGTCGTCGTGACGCTCGGGTTCCTGAAGGTCTCCGAACTGCACCGCACGCCACCGGCGCCCCGCGGCAAGGGCCAGCTCGTGGAGGGCCTCCGCTACGCCGTGCACAAGCCGACGATCATCGTGCCGGTGATCCTCGTGGCGTTCTTCTCGGTGTTCGCACTGACCATGCCCGTGCTGCTGTCCGCCTTCGCGTCACAGGTCTACGACGTCGGTGCGGGCGGCTACGGGGTGTTCAACTCCGCCGTGGCGATCGGCGCCCTGGTCGGTGCACTGCTCTCCACCCGGAGGGCCGTCGTCCGGCTCCGCACCATCGTCGGCGGGGTGTTCTGGACGGGCCTGCTGCTCGTCGTCTCGGGGTCGATCCCGGCGATCGCACCGTTCACCGTCGCGCTGGTTGCTGTCGGGATGTCGCAGCTGCTGTTCCAGACCGCGTCGAACTCGCTCGTGCAGCTGTCGTCGAACGTGGCGATCCGCGGACGGGTGATGTCGCTCTACGTCCTGGTGCTGCTCGGCGGGCAGGCGATCGGCGGGCCGCTGATGGGCCAGATCGTCGACCGCTTCGGTGCGCACGTGGGGATGATGGTCGCCGGAGGCGTGCCGGCTGCGGCCGCCGCCGTGATCGCGCTCGTGCTCGCCCGCCGGGGCGGCCTGCACCTGGCGGTGCGGATGCGCCACCACCTGCCGGTGCCGGCGATCGTCGCGCACTGACGCGGGGGCCCTGCGGTGATCACCCGCCGGCCTGGAGGCCCGTGGCGGCCCCGCCCCGCGCCTCCCGTCCGCCCGTTGGTCGCGCCGGGCGGTACGGGCGTGGCGGGGTTGCGCACAACCGAAATCGCCCGGAGCCGCGCGTTGGCGTGGTTCCGGGCGATCCTGGTTGTGCGGAGCGGGGTCGAACCGCCTCAGTAGGCGACGCCGAAACGCGTCTGGTGGTGCGCCGGGGTGACGATCTCGTCGACGAAAGCGATCGCGTAGTCGGCGCCGGAGATGTCCGAGTTGCCCTCGGCGTCGGCGAGCAGGACCTCGTCCGAGGCGCGGTAGGTGCCGCGACGCTCGCCCGGGTTGTAGCTGCCGAAGGCCGCGGCGGGGCTCACGTAGAACCAGTCGACCTCGGTGTCCGACGCACGGAGGGCGTCGAGGATCTGCGCGTGGCTCTTCGCCTCGCCCTTGAAGGCGTCCGGGAAGCCGTCGGTGTCGAAGAGGCGGGGGCCGTCCTCGGACACGCGCATCGAGCCGGCACCGCCGACGATGCCGAGCCGCGCACCGGCTGCAGCTGCGGCGTCGACGAAGTGCTGGAACTTGTCCTTCAGCTCGCTGCCGTCGGCCTGCACGGCGTGGAGCGAGACGATGACGACGTCGGCACCCTTGGTGACCTCGGACACGAAGCCGGCGTCGAACGCGTCACCCTGCGCCAGGGTGAGGCCCTCGGCCGGCTCGAGCTTGCTCGTGTCGCGGGCGACCGCGGTGACGGTGATGCCGCGGGAGAGTGCCTCGTGGGTGATGGCGGAGCCGGCGTAGCCGGTGCCTCCGAAGACGACGATGTTGGTCATGGTGTTCCCTTCGTGGACGTGCTGGGCGTCAGTGACGTTGACAGTCACCGTACAAGAGTTACTCTCTTTGAGTAAGTAGGCACCTGGCGGTGCGTTGCGGAGGAGACCATGTCAGCACTCGAGTACAGCCCCTACGCGGCGGACTGCCCCAGCCGGCAGCTGCTCGACCGCATCGGCGACCGGTGGAGCGTGCTGACGATCGGCGCCCTCGCCGACGGTCCCGCACGGTACTCGGCGGTGGCGGCCCGGGTGCAGGGGGTCTCCCAGAAGATGCTCACCCAGACGCTGCGGGCGCTCGAACGCGACGGCATGGTGACGCGGACGGTGTTCCCCGAGATCCCGCCGCACGTGGAGTACGAACTGACCGAGCTCGGGCGGTCGTTGCGCACGGTGCTCGTGCCGCTGGAGGACTGGGCCACCTCGCACATGCCCGACGTCGCCGAGGCGCGCGAGGGGTACGACGCGCGCTGAGCGACCCCGCACTCGGAATCCCCGACGGCGACGAGTGGTTGCCTGGGGACATGCGATCGATCGTCTACACGAAGCCCGGTGCCAGCAACGTCCTCGAACTCGTCGAGCGGGAGATCCCGGAGCCCGGTGCCGGTGAGGTCCGCGTCCGCGTCGTCGTCTCCGGCGTCAACCCGACCGACTGGAAGGCCCGCGCCGGCGGCACGTACGGCGACGGACTGCCCTTCCCCGAGATCACGCCGAACCAGGACGGCGCAGGTGTCGTCGACGCCGTCGGCCCCGGAGTCGACGGGCTGACCGTCGGTGACCGCGTCTGGCTGTTCATGGCGGCGGCGTCACGGCCGACCGGCACGGCGCAGGAGTACACGGTCGTGCCCGAGTCGCGCGTGGTCCCGCTGCCCGACGGTGTCTCGTTCGACGTCGGCGCCTCGCTCGGCGTCCCCGCGATGACGGCGCACCGAGCACTCACCACCCACGAGGACGGCCCCGCACGGCTGGGACCCGGAGCCCTCGACGGCTTCACCGTGCTCGTCGCCGGCGGCGCCGGTGCCGTGGGGCACGCCGCCATCCAGCTCGCCCGCTGGGCCGGAGCGACCGTCATCACGACGATCAGCTCGGACGCGAAGGCAGCCCTCGCCACGGCGGCCGGCGCCCACCACGTCGTGAACTACCGCGAGGAGGACGCCGCCGAGCGCATCCGGTCGATCGCGCCGGACGGTGTCGACATCGTCGTCGAGGTGTCGATCCCACAGAACGCCGCGCTGGTCGCCGACGTGCTGGCGAACCACGGAGTCGTGTCGATCTACGCGAACAACGGCGGCGACGAGGCGAGCCTGCCGATCCGCCCGAACATGAGCGTGAACGCCCGCTACCAGTTCCTGCTGCTCTACACGATCGGCGACGAGGCGCTGTCCGCGGCGGCCGAGGACGTCACCGAGGCGCTGCACGACGGTGTGCTGCCGGTCGGCGAGGACGCCGGACTCCCGCTCACCCGGTTCGCGCTCGGGCAGACCGCCCAGGCGCACGACGCGGTCGAGCAGGACACGGTCGGCAAGGTGCTCATCGACGTGACCGAGGCGCCGTAGCTGCGGCGCCGGAGCCGGCCCCGGCTCGGGCTCGGGCTCCGGCTCCTCGGACGACGAACGGCTCCCACGCACGCGTGGGAGCCGTTCGTCGTGGACGTTGCGGAAGGGGTCAGCGACCCAGTCGCGCGGCGATCGCTGCGGTGACCCGGAGCCGGGCTGCAACGCGCTCGCGTTCGATGTTGGCGGCGATGACGTCGAGGTCTTCGTAGTCGGCGTCGGTGGTCGTGTCGTTCCAGTTCGGCGAGGAGATCCGGGCACGCCCGAACGACGGCGGAGCAGGGTTCACGGTCGTCATGGGGGCATCGTACGTCGAGCGTCCGACAGAGCGTGTGAGCATCACGGGCCTTTCCTTGGATTGCGGTCGCGCTCGGGGAACGAGTAGGTCAACGAGAACGCGACGGCCATGAACGACGCCATCATCGCGATGTTCTTGGCGTCGAGTTCGGTGAAGGCGTCGGGGACCGGAGAGTCGACGGTGAGCATGCCGAACGAGTACTGGTCGGACCGGATCACCACCGAGACGTACGAGGTGTACCGCGGCTCGAAGCCCGGCAGGTCCTGGTCGACGTCGACGTCGGTCGAGCGGTCACCGACGATCCGGGGTGATCCGCCGACCAGCACCCACTCGAGGTTGCGGTCGCCGTAGGGCGTGCCGGCGCGGAAGACCCCGGCGGTGTCGCCGGCCCCACCGTGACCGATCGGCTCGAGCGCACGCAGATCGGTGGACAGCTGGTACACGTTGGCGCGGGCGTCGGGCACCTTGGGCAGCAGGTAGAACGCCAGGGCCACGGCGACGCGGTCGGCGACCACCGAGAGTTCACCGTGGCGCTCGGATCGGGGCAGCTCGGTGAACCGGACGAGCCGGGTGGCGATCTGGCCGAACGCGTACCGGACCGCCGTCGACTGCTCGAGCTCCGCCGCGGTGGCGTTGTCCTCGGCCACCGACCGGGCGGCGTCGCTGCGCCGGGTCCGGACCACCTGCACGGTCACGGCGCCGACGAGCACGACGAGCCCGAACGCGACGAGCGACAGTCGGACCGCCGGCGTGACGAACAGGTTCGGCAGCTGGAACGCCGCGGTGGGCGCAGCAGCCACCACGATCGGCCACACGACCGTGCCGACCCGTCCTGAACGCTGTTGCCCCATGACCTCGACGCTAGGTCACGCCACCGACGCGGACGGAGTTGTCCACAGGCGGGTTCTCCACAGGACGAACCGGCCTCCACCGGCCCGTCGCACGCAGCTGGTAAGCAGGACCCATGACCGACGTCAGCACGCCCGTTCCCGGATCCAGAGCCCTCGTCCTCGGTGGCGGAGGTGTCGCCGGCATCGCGTGGGAAGTCGGCGTCCTCGTCGCCCTGCAGGAAGCCGGCGTCGACCTCGACGCGGCCGACCTCGTGGTCGGCACCAGCGCCGGCAGCGTCGTCGGCGCGTTCGTCCGGAACGGTGCCGTCCAGCAGGCCTACGACCAGCAGCACACCCCGGCGCCGACCACGTACCAAGAGCCGGCCCCCATCGACGTCGAGGCCGTGCAGCAGCACATCGGCGCAGCGCTACAGGGTGCGACCGGCGAGCAGGACGCCCGGGCTCGACTCGGTCAGGCCGCCCAGCAGGTCGTCGGTGGTCAGAGCGACGACGAGCGCACGGCGACCTTCGGCGAGACGCTCCCGTCCACCGAGTGGCCGGAGAAGCCGCTCGCCGTCACCGCGGTCGACGCCACCGACGGCACCTTCCGCCTGCTGACGGCGGCCGACAACGTGCCGCTCCCCCGTGCGGTCGCCGCGAGCTGCTCGGTGCCCTTCGTCTGGACGCCGGTCGCCATCGACGGCCGCCCGTACGTCGACGGTGGTGTCCGCTCGGGCACCAACGCCGATGCCGCCGCCGGGTACGAGCGCGTGCTCGTCATCGCCTGCGGCCCCGAGGGCCCGTCCCCGTGCGGGCCCTGGCTCGACGTCGCCGTCGAGGCCCTGCGCGCCGGTGGTTCGTCGGTCGAGGTCGTCGTGGCGGACAGTGCCTCCCAGCAGGCCTTCGGCACGAACTCGCTCTCGCTCGCCACCCAGGCACCGTCGGCCGAGGCCGGCCACGCCCAGGGCACCGCGGTCGCCGAGCAGGTCGCCGCCTTCTGGGCCGAGGACCTGGCGAGCGTGCACGCATGAGCACCCCGTTCTCCGACCTCGACCAGTACGTCGCGCTCCCCCGCGTCGACGGCATCGACATCAGCCCCGACGGCACCCGCGTCGCCCTGACGGTCAGTGCCCTCGACCCCGACGGCACCGGGTACCGCCGGTCGATCTGGCAGGTACCAGCAGCCCCGGCCGAGGACGCGGACGACGCCGGGACACCCGCCGCACGCCCGGTCCGCCTCACGCGCTCCGCCAAGGGCGAGGGCGGCATCGCCTTCACCCGCACCGGCAACCTGCTCTTCGTCTCCGCCCGGCCCGACGCCGACGCCACCGACCTCGAGGCCGCCCAGCTCTGGGTGCTGCCCGCGACCGGTGGCGAGGCCCGTCCGCTCACCCGCCTGGCCGGGGGCGTCGGTGGGGTCCTGGCCACCGCGGCCTCGTCGGACGTCGTCGCACTCACCGCCGACCTGCTGCCGGGAGCCGGCTCCGACCCCGCGACCGTGCTCGAGGCCGACGCGGAGCTCCGGAAGACCCGAAAGGACAAGCAGGTCCGCGCGATGCTGCACGAGACCTACCCGGTGCGGTACTGGGACCACGACCTCGGGCCGGCCCAGACGCACGTCCTGACGCTCGACACGGCCGGCAGCGACACAGACAGCGACGCCGTCGGCGCCAACGCCGAACCCGTCCAGCCCGTCGACCGCACCCCGGCCCCCGGCCGCTCGCTCGACCACGTCAGCGGGGCGCTCACGCCCGACGGCTCGGTCCTGCTGGCATCCGTCGGCGTCCGGGAGGCCCGTGGAGACCGCTCGACGCTCGTCACCATCGACCTGTCCAGCGGCCACCGCACGGTGCTGTTCGACGACGTCGACGTCGACCACGAGATGCCGGCGCTCAGCCACGACGGCAGGACGATCGCCTGGGTCCGCACCGTCCGCTCCACCCCGGCCGGCGTGAACCAGCAGGAGGTCTGGGTCGCCGGCATCGACGGCTCCGACGCCCGCCGCGTCGCGACCGACTGGGACCGCTGGCCGAGCGAGCTCGTGTTCGAGCACGGCGACCGCGCGCTCCTGGCGGTCGCCGACCAGGACGGCCGCGCGCCGATCTTCCGCATCCCCCTCGACGGCGGAGCCGTCGAGCAGCTGACGCACGACGACTGGGCGTACTCGAACCTGCGCGTGGCGGCGGCGACGGGCGTGGTCGTGGCGCTCCGGGCCTCCTGGGCGGCCCCGCTGCACCCGGTGCGGATCGCGACGGACGGCACGGTGACCCCGTTGGCGACGCCGGCGCCCCTGCCAGACGTGCCCGCCCACCTGGAAGAGGTCGAGACGACCGCAGCCGACGGCGCCCGGGTGCGCGGCTGGCTGGTCGTGCCCGAGGGCGACGGGCCGCACCCGCTCGCCCTGTGGATCCACGGCGGACCGCTCAACTCGTGGAACCAGTGGTCCTGGCGCTGGAACCCGATGCTGCTCGCAGCCCGGGGCTACGCCGTGCTCCTGCCGGACCCCGCGCTGTCCACCGGTTACGGACTCGACTTCGTGAACCGCGGCTGGAACGCCTGGGGGCAGGCGCCGTACACCGATCTGATGGCGATCACCGACGTGGTCGAGGCGCGGGCGGACATCGACGCGACCCGGACCGCCGCCATGGGCGGGTCGTTCGGCGGGTACATGGCGAACTGGGTCGCCGGGCACACCGACCGGTTCCGCGCGATCGTCACCCACGCGAGCCTGTGGGCGCTCGATCAGTTCAACGGCACGACGGACTCGTCGCAGTACTGGTCGTCGATCTTCGACGCCGAGGGGATCGCGGCGAACGACCCGCACCGGTTCGTGGCCGACATCACGTCACCGATGCTCGTGATCCACGGCGACAAGGACTACCGGGTGCCGATCGGCGAGGGGCTGCGGCTCTGGTCCGAGCTCGCGGAGCACCACGCGGCACCGGACGGCTCGATGCCGCACCGGTTCCTGTACTTCCCGGACGAGAACCACTGGGTGCTCGCTCCGCAGCACGCGGTGGTCTGGTACGAGACGGTGTTCGCGTTCCTCGGGCAGCACGTGCTCGACCAGGAGTGGGAGCGGCCGGCGCTGCTCGGGTAGCGCGGCGAGCCGGGCTGGCCGCTAGACGAACGCGGCCTGCCCGGTGATCGCCCGCCCGACGATCAGGGTGTTGACCTCGCGTGTGCCCTCGTACGAGTAGATCGCCTCGGCATCGGCGAAGAACCGGGCCACGCCCTTGTCGAGCACGATGCCGTTGCCCCCCTGCACCTCGCGGCACCAGGCGACGGTCTCCCGCATCTTCGCGGTGGCGAACGCCTTGGCCAACGCCGAGTGCTCGTCGCCACCGACTCCGGCGTCCTGCATGGCCGAGGCCTGCGTGCACAGTGCGATCGAGGCGGTGATGTTGGACAGCGACTTGACGAGCAGGTCCTGCACGAGCTGGTGGGCGGCGATCGGCTTGCCGAACTGGATCCGCTCGCGGGCGTAGGCGAGCGCGGCCTCGTACGCCCCGACCGCGATGCCGACGGCCTGCCAGGCGACCTCGGTGCGGGTCAGTCGGAGCACCTCGGCGGTCGAGCGGAACGACGTCGCGTTCTGCAACCGACGCGACTCGGGCACCCGGACGTCGTGCATGACGATGTCGGCGTTCTGCACGCCGCGCAGCGCGATCTTGTCCTCGATCTTCGTCGCGGTGAAGCCCGCGGTGTCGGTGGTGACGAGGAAGCCCTTGACCTGACCGTCGGCGACGTCCTTCGCCCAGATCACGACGACGTCGGCGAAGGTGGCGTTGCCGATCCAGCGCTTCTCGCCGTCGAGCACCCACTCGTCGCCCTCGCGCCGGGCGGTGGTGCGCAGACCCTTCGCCGAGTCGCTGCCCGAGTACGGCTCGGTGAGCCCGAACGCCCCGACGATCTCACCCGTGGCCATCCGCGGGAGCCACTCGCGCTGCTGTTCGTCGCTGCCGGCGACCGCGATCGAGTTCATCGCCAGGCCGGACTGCACGCCGATGAAGGTGGCGACGCTCGCGTCCACGCGTCCGAGTTCCAGGGCCGCCCAGCCGCGGTACACGGCCGAGTTCTCGAACTGCCGCACGAGCGGGACGCCCGGCCCGTACATGCCGAGCTCGGCGAGCGGCGCGATGACCTGCATCGGGAACTCGGCACGCGCCCAGTACTCGTCGGCGATGGGCGCGACCTCGCGCTCGAGGTACTGCCGGAGCTGCCCGAGCGACGCGCGCTCCTGCGCGGTGAGCTGTTGCTGGAAGCCGTAGAAGTCCGATTCGAGCAGGGGCGTCGCGGGCATCGTCGTTGACATGGGAACCACGATGCATCATTCTCGAAAACGTTGCAAGAGAGGATCGCGTGTACACATCGGACTCTGCGCTGCGCGCCTTCCGGGAGGCCCGTCACACCTTCATCGCCGGCTCACGGATCGACATGGGGGCGTTGGCTGCCGCACTCGGCGTCGACCGCACGTCGCTGTTCCGGTGGGTCGGCAACCGTGACCGGTTGCTGTCCGAGATCCTGTGGTCCCTCGCAGTCCCGACCCTCGACGGAGCCACCCACGCCGCCGACGAGATCGGGGCGACCGGAGCAGCCCGGCTCGTCGTCGTGCTCGACCGGTTCACAGCCGACCTGATCGACGCCCCGTACTTCCGGGCGTTCCTGACCCGCGAACCCGCTCGGGCGATGCGTCTGCTCACCACCTCGGACAGCGACGTGCAGAGCCGGTTCGTCGCCCGGGTGACCGCACTCATCGAGCAGCAGGAGTCGTCCGGTACGTTCGATCCGGCACCGTTGTCGGCTGAGGAGCTCGCACGGCTGCTCGTCCGGATCTCCGAGTCCTTCACCTACGCCGAGTTCATCTCCGGTGAGACCCCTGATCCCGACCGGGCACGTGCGGCGTTCGAGTACGTCCTGCGGCCCGACGCGGTGCACGCCACACCCGCACCACCGATCGGAGACCGATGACCATCGACGAGTACCCGTTCCGCCGCTCCTACCCCACCCGGTGGAACGACAACGACATGTTCGGGCACGTCAACAACACGATCTACTACTCGGCGATGGACAACGCGTCGACGTACTGGTTCCGCGAGGTCGCCGGGCTCGACCCGTTCTCGTCGGAGTGGATCGCCGTGCTGGTGTCGTCGAGCTGCCGGTTCGTCGAGTCCGCCGTCTGGCCGGACGTCATCGAGGTCGGGATGCGCTCGAAGCACCTCGGCACCACGAGCCTGTCGTGGGAGTTCGGCCTGTTCCGCCAGTCCGACGGCGCCCTGCTCGCCACGGGTGAGTTCGTGCACGTCATCATCGACCGCGAGGGCGCCCGCCGGCCGATCCCGCTGCCCGCCGAGCTCCGCGAGCTCGTGACCGGCTCGATGGTCGCGCAGCAGGCCGCCGTCGCCGACTGACGACCTCAGCCCTTGAGGGCTGCCAGCTCGAGGTTGATGTCGTCGGGGTCCTGCACGGACAGGATCACCATGCCGGCGTCGCCGAGGTCGGTGACCTCGCCGTGCTCGACACCCGCGGCATCGAGTCGGGCGGCCGCCTCGTGCAGCTCGTCGACCGAACCCACGACGAAGCTCACGTGGTCGAGGCCGACGGTGTCCGGATCGAACGTCTGCCCTGCGGGAGCGACCGGACGGAGCCCGAACACCTGGTCACCGAGCCGGAACACCGATCCGCCGTAGAAGCGCTCGCGGTCCTCGCGGACACCCGGCTCGTCGACCTGGTCGCTGAAGTCGATCGCCGGATCCGTGCCGAGCAGCAGCTGGTAGAAGGCCTTGCTCCGGTGGATGTCGGTCACGGTGACACGGACGTGGGCCAGGGCGGTCGGGCGTGCGAACGGCTCGGTCATGGTGGAACTCCTCAGGGTTGCGCGCCGTGGTTGCGACGCGCACCCGAGGCAACGCTCGGTCCCTCCGAAGCACCCGAGGCCGTGCGGCGACCGGATAGCCCCACACGCGACGTTCCGCACGCCACAGAGCCGAAGTGCCCCCGAACCACGCGATCGCGTGGTTCGGGGGCACTTCGGCTGTGCAAGCGGCGCTGGACCCGAACGCCAGCGCCGCAGTCCGGGGTCAGATCAGGTCGTCGGTCAGGTGGTTCGGCGTGCCGAACCGGTGCGCCGTGATCGACACCGCCTGCTCGCGGACGAACGGCAGGATCTCGAGCCGCCCGGCCTCGGTCACCGGGCCGCCGTACACCGCGACGTCCGGACGACCACCGACGGCCGAGTACAGCGCCGAGGTGTCCCCACCGATGAGCCGCACCCGGGTCGAGGGCCCCGAGGCGACCGAGCTCGCGAAGGCCTCGTCGGACACCGTCTGCGACAGCGAGCGGACGATCGGCAGCGAACGGATCGCCGCGGCGACGGACGACGGCAGCGTCGCGGCCGTGGAGACCTCGATCGTCGTGCCGGCACGGAGCGCAGCGGCGACGACGCGGACGAGCTCGACCACCGAAGCGTCAGCGTCTGCGTCCGATTCGGCGACCGCGGCCAGCCGCACCTGCACCGACGGGAACGGCAGGTACCGGGCGATGTTCCGCTCGGCGGAGAGCGCCGAGACGTCGGTCGCGGTGCCGAACAGCGTCGACCAGGCCTGCTCGTCGGACGCCAGCGCACGGTCGAGCACCGGCGAAGTGACCTCGGCAGCCCGGGCGAACGCCGAGACCGGACCCGACACGGCGACACCGGACGCAGCGGTCGCCGGTGCCGGCGTCCATGATCCGAGCCCGAGCAGGTAGTTCAACCCACCGGCCTTCGTGCCGGCTCCGACGGCCGACTTCTTCCACCCGCCGAACGGCTGACGCCGGACGATGGCACCCGTGATGCCGCGGTTGACGTAGAGGTTGCCCGCCTGGATCCGCGACAGCCACGTGCCGATCTCGGCCGGGTCGAGCGAGTGCAGGCCCGAGGTCAGGCCGTAGTCGACCTCGTTCACGATGTCGATCGCCTCGTCGAGCGAGTCCGCGGTCATCATGCCGAGGATCGGGCCGAAGTACTCGGTGCGGTGGAACTCCGAGCCGCGGCGGACGCCCTGTCGGACACCCGGGCTCCAGAGCTTGCCGGTCTCGTCGAGCTGCTTCGGCTCGACGGCCCAGGACTCCCCCGCGCCGAGCTTCGTGAGGCCGTCGAGCAGCTTGCCCGAGGCCGGCTCGATGACGGGACCCATCTGCGTCGCGGCGTCGGTCGGGTACCCCACCGTGAGCGAGGCCACCGCGTCGAGCAGCTGGTTCCGGAACCGCTTGGACTTGGCGACCGATCCCACCATGACGACGAGGGACGCGGCCGAGCACTTCTGGCCGGCGTGCCCGAACGCGGACGCGACGACGTCCTTCACGGCGAGGTCGAGGTCGGACGACGGCGTGACGATCACGGCGTTCTTGCCCGAGGTCTCGGCGAGCAGCGGCAGGTCGGGGCGGAACGAGCGGAACAGCTCGGCCGTCTCGTACGCACCGGTGAGGATGACCTGGTCGACCATCGGGGACGCGATGAGCTGCTGCCCGAGGTCGTTCTCCGACACCTGCAGGAACGCGAGCACGTCGGCCGGGGCCCCGTGGGCGTCGAGCGCGGTCTCGATGATCGAGGCGAGCACGGCCCCGGATCGCTCGGCGGGCGGCGCGGGCTTCAGCACGACGGCCGACCCGGCCGCCAGCGCGGCGAGGGTGGACCCGGCGGGGATGGCGACGGGGAAGTTCCACGGCGGCGCGACCAGGGTCAGCGCCGCGGGCGTGAAGGTCGCACCGTCGACGTCGTCGAGCGAGGACGCCAGGGTGCCGTAGAAGTGCGCGAAGTCGATCGCCTCGGACACCTCGGGGTCGGCCTGGTCGATGGTCTTGCCGGTCTCCGACGCCATGACCTCGATGAGGGCGGCACGGTTCGCCTCGAGTGCGTCGCCGACGGCGTGCAGCACGGCACCACGCGCACCGCCGGACCAGGTCCCCCAGACCGCACCGGCGGCCTTGGCGCGGCCGAGCGCGGAGTCGAGCGCCGTGGCGGAGTCGACCCGGGCCTCCTGGACGGCGCGGACGCCGAGCGTCGACGAGGCGACCCGTGCGGTGATGGCGTCGCCCCAGGCGCGGACGGCGCCGACCGAGGGGTCGCTGTCCGGGGTGTTCTCGAAGTGGCCGGGGCCGGGGCGGCCGACGGCGGCGTACCGGTCGGCGACACGGTGGGACGCGGGTGCTTCGAGCCCCTCGGGCGTCGCGAGCGGCACCAGGGAGGCGCGGAAGCGCTCCTCTTCGCGGGCGAACAGCGGCGGCGAGGACACCAGCGAGAAGACCGCGGACATGAAGTTGTCCTGCGACGCGCCCTCTTCGAGACGACGGATCAGGTAGGCGATCGCGACGTCGAACTCGCCCGGGTGGACGACCGGCGTGTAGAGCAGGAGCGAACCGACGGTGTTCTTCACGGCCGACGCCTGCCCCTGCGCCATGCCGAGCAGCATCTCGAACTCGATGCCGTCCCGCACGCCGCGCTCACCGGCGAGCAGCCAGGCGTGGGCGACGTCGAACAGGTTGTGCCCGGCGACACCGACGCGGACGTTCTCGACGCGCGATGGGGTGAGCGCCCAGTCGAGCACGCGCTTGTAGTTGGTGTCCGAGTCCTGCTTGGTGTGCCAGGTGGCGAGCGGCCAGCCGTGCACCGAGGCCTCGACCTGCTCCATCGGCAGGTTCGCGCCCTTGACCAGACGGACCTTGATGCCGGCTCCGCCGCGGGCACGGCGGGCGGCGGACCACTCCTGCAGCTCCTGCATCGCGGCGAGCGCGTCGGGCAGGTACGCCTGCAGCACGATGCCGGCTTCGAGGCCGAGGAACTCGGGCTCGTCGAGGAGCTTCGTGAAGACCGCGATGGTGAGGTCGAGGTCCTTGTACTCCTCCATGTCGAGGTTGATGAACTTGGCCGGGGTGGCGGCTGCGGCGCGCTGGAAGAGCGGTCGGAGCTGTTCGACGATGTCGTCCACCGCGTGGCCGAACGCCCACGGCGAGTGCGGGTGCACGGTCGAGGACACCTTGATGGAGACGTAGTCGACGTCGTCGCGGGCCAGGAGCTTGTGCGTGCCCTCGAGTCGGCGGGCGGCTTCGCGCTCGCCCAGGACGGCCTCGCCGAGCAGGTTGACGTTGAGGCGGACGCCGTCGCGCTTGATGCCGGCGATGGCCGGGCCGAGCTTGGAGTCGGTGGCGTCGACGATGAGATGGCCGACCATGTTGCGGAGGACCCGTCGGGCGATGGGGACGACGACGTTCGGCAGCATCGGGGCCATGCCGCCGCCGAGCCGGACGAGTCCGCGGAGCGCGGCGGGCAGGAACCCGGGGGCGTCCGGGGCGATCTGGCGGAGCTTGCGGGCGGCGACGGCGAGGTCCTCCGGCCGCACGACCCCGTCGACGAAGCCGACGGCGAAGTCGAGTCCGGCGGGGTCGGCGAGCACGCCGGCGAGCTGCTTCGCAGAGCCGTCGACCGGGTAGGACTCGGCCTCGGCGAGCCACTGTCGGACGAGCGCGACGGACTGGTCCGCCAGGGCGTCGTGGTCGATGGCGGAGTCCTCGTGCAGCGTCGTCATGGGTTCAGTGTGGAGGTCGGGGATGCGGTAGCGGAAGTGAGCGTTCCTGATGGATACCGTTCAGTTCCGCTACCGTTCCGGTCCTGATCCGGCTAGCGTCGGACCATGCTCGACGTCCGCCGTCTCGTGCTCCTCCGTGAGCTGTCCATCCGCGGCACGATCGCGGCCGTCGCCGAGGCCGTGAACTTCACCCCGTCGGCGGTCTCGCAGCAGCTGAGCGCCCTGGAGCGGGAGGCCGGAGTGCAGCTCCTCCGCAAGGCCGGGCGACGGCTCCAGCTCACCCCACAGGCCGAGGTGCTCGTGGCCGCGGCGGGCCAGGTGCTCGACGTCCTCGAGCACGCGCAATCACAGGTCGAGGACACCCTGTCGTCCGTGCAGGGCCGCGTCCGGGTCGCCGTGTTCCAGTCGGCGGCCCTCGCCCTGATGCCGAGCGCCCTGCACGAGATGGCCACGGAACACCCCGACGTCCGGGTCGAGATGGTCCAGCGGGAACCGGAGACCGCACTGAACGAGACGTGGGCTCGTGACTTCGACATGGTCATCGCGGAGCAGTACCCGGCCCACGCCGCTCCGCACCTGCCCGGGCTCGACCGCTCCGACCTGACGACCGACGCCGTCCGGCTCGCCCTGCCCCCGCTCGACACGGCCCTGCGCCCGGTGTCGTCGCTCGAGGACGCCCGCACCATGCCCTGGGTGATGGAACCCCGCGGTACCGCGTCGCGGCACTTCGCCGAGCAGGTCTGTCGGCGCTGGGGCTTCGAGCCCGACGTCCGGTACGAGACCGCGGACCTGCAGACGCAGATCCGTCTGGTCGAGTCGGGCAACGCCGTCAGCCTGATGCCCGACCTGATGTGGACCGGTCGGACGACGACCTGCCGGCTGCTCGAGCTGCCGGAGGGTCCCCGACGCACGATCTTCACCGTGGTGCGGTCCGCGGGGTCGTCCTCCCCGGCGGTGCGCGCACTCCGCTCCGCGCTCGAACGTGCCGCGTCCGTGGTCGGTGCGTGACACGGCGGTCTGGAGGCGCGGCGCGGGTCCGGCACGACGGCTGCGGAGCTCCGTTGCCATCGTGATCGTTCTGTGATCGAGCGATCGTCAGGACTGGTCAGCGGGCGACATTCCCTGAGTAGGGGACGCTGATCCGGCGTCCCACCCAGGAATCCGAGGGGGATCCCGTGAACCAGTCCTGCAAGTACACCTTCCGCCGTAGCGCGGCGATCGGAGCGGCGATCGCGATCGTCACCGCTTCGTCGGCGTTCGGCATCGGGGCGAGCGCCGCCTCCGCAGCGACCGACGAGACCGCTGCACCGAGCACCACCACGACGTCGGCTCCGCAGGACGCGACCACCGCGAACGCCGCGACCGACACCACGGCGGCCGACACCGACACCGACACCGCTCCCGACACGGCGCAGGCCGCACCGGACGGCGAGACCGCCGACCCGGCACCGGCGCCTGCACCGACACCGGCACCGGCACCGGCACCGACCGACGAGACGGCGACGCCGGACACCACCCCGGCCGCGACCACACCGCCCGCCGCGGGCACCGCGACGACGACCCCCGCCGCCGCAGACCAGCCCGCCCCCGAGGCATCGACGCCCGTCACCTGGGCGGAGCCGTCGAGCAAGGACGCGCCGATCGTCCTCACCGCGACCGCCGGCCAGCCGTTCTCGCACACCTTCACCGCCCAGGGCGGCGACGGCCCACTGGAGTACCTGTTCAACCCGCTGAACTTCGACCCAACCAACGACGTCAACGGCTGGTCCTGGAACGAGCAGACCGGTGTCCTGAGCGCCACCCCGAAGAGCACGTTCGACGGCCCCGCACTGTTCCAGGTCACCGCGACCGACCTGCACCAGACCGCCGTGCGGTACGTCCGGGTCGACATCGAGCCCGGGGCCCCGGTGGGTGTCACGTTCGGCGTCGACAGCTCGGACTCCGACGTCAGCTGGCAGGTCGACGCCGACGGGACGATCCGGGAGTACGCGCCGGGTGGCACCGGTGACACCGTGGTGTCGGAGGTCCCCGCCACGGTCGGCTCCTCGATGACCCTCGCGGGGCTGGCCGTCGACGCGCTGGGCAACCGCACCACCCCGGGCGACGAGTACCCGCGCTCGACCGTCACGAGCACCACCGCGTCCGACGGCGTCGTCTGGGACCCGAACTGGTCGGCGAACACGGTGACGTTCTCGGAGCCGGGCACCCGCACACTGACGGTGTCCGAGGGCGGCGTCTCGACCTCGTTCACGGTTCGCGTCTCCGAAGCCCGCGCTGCCGTCGTCGGCATCACCATCGGGGTGCTCCCCGCGGACGGGACGTCCGGCGACCGGTGGGGCGTCGAGGGCGACGTGATCACCTACTACCCGGCGGACGGCGACCCGCAGCAGGTCGACGCGGTCCCGGCCCGACAGGGTGACCGGGTGCAGATCCGCGCCCTGGCCGTGGACGCCGAGGGGCAGCCGGTCGGCGACCACACCGACCTCACCTTCACGAGCGACGTGGCCAGTGACCGCATCGAGTACGACCCCGAGGCTGTTGCCACGTGGGTGACCTTCGAGCACGCGTCGCCGCACACGGTCACCGTCGCGTCCGGGGACGTGACGAGCACCATCCGCTTCGAGGTGCAGCCGACGGCGACGACCACGGTCACGACCACCCACACGCCGACCGCATCGGGCACCCTCGCGTACACCGGCGCCGACGAGTCCGGCCCGCTCGCGTGGGCCCTCGGCCTCCTGGCATCGGGCGCCGGCCTGCTCGTCTGGCGCCTGCGTCGCCGACTCGGCTGAGGCACGTCACAGCGACCGCCTGACGGACCGGAGGCGCGGGGCAGGACCGCCCGCGCCTCCGGTCCGTCTTTGCGCGATTCTGTGAAAAACCCCAGATGAGAGCCGGTAGTACCGAGATGAAACCGTGATCTCCGGCAGGGGTCGGAACGGGTCCGCGAACCGTAACGTCAGCACCGAGGAGCGCGCGGGCACCGCGTGCTCACCACCAGACTCCCGAGGGGGAACCATGCACCAGTCCACCAAGCCGCCCGTCCGCCGCGCGGCGACGATCGGCATCGTCGTCGCGGCGACCGCCATCGGCTCGGTCATCGGCGTCGGCGCGCCCGCGACGGCGGCGACGCCGACGGGGACGACGACACCGACGAGCACCACGGCGACCTCCACGGCCGCCGAGACGCCGAGCGCCAGCCCGACGCCCGGCGCCAGCCCCGCCGCGAAGGCCACGGACAGCGCCGCCCCGGCGGCAGCACCGGGTGACGGCAGCGACCTCGCGTTCACCGAGCCGTCGACCCAGGCCGCCCCGATCGCGCTCACCGCGACGGTCGGCACGCCGTTCAGCCACACGTTCACCACCACGGGCGGCAACGGCACCGTCGGGTACGCCATCCAGGACGCCCCGTCGGCGGACTACACGGTCAACGTCGAGACCGGCGTGCTGAGCGGCACGCCGACGACCGCCGGCACGTTCGACTTCGAGGTCGTGGCGCTCAGCGGCTCGACACAGGTGATCGAGTACGTCCGCCTGACCGTCTCGCCGTCGCCGGTCGTCTTCACCGAGCCCTCGACGAAGGCGGAGCCGCTCGCCCTCACCGCCACCGCCGGCGCGACGTTCACGCACACGTTCCGCACCACGGGCGGCACGGGATCGCTGGCGTACGCGATCCAGGACGCGCCCTCGTCCGACCTGACCGTCAACGTCGAGACCGGGGTGCTCACCAGCACGGTGACCACCGCTGGCACGTACGACTTCGAGGTCGTCGCCCTCCGTGGCACCGCGACCGCCACGGAGTACGTGCGCCTGACCGTCCTGCCGGCCGCACCCATCGGGGTCCGCGCGATCGTCGACACCGGCACACCCGGCGCAACGGGCTGGTCGGTCGCGCCCGGTGGCGTCATCAGCGCGTTCTCCGGCGGGGGCGAGCCCCTCGGCACCGTCGCGTCGATCCCCGTCCAGCAGGGCGGCTCGCTGGTGGTGTCCGGCCTCGCCGTCGACCGGTTCGGCAACCCGACCGCCCCGGCTTCCGTGAGCACCGGGTTCGGCGCGACGGTGACGAGCTCGGTCGCGTCGGACCGGGTCGTCACCGATCCCCGGGGCGACGCCTCGAAGGTGACGTTCCCGCACGCCTCGGACCACCGTCTCACCATCACCCAGGGCGGCGCCTCGACCACGTTCGTCGTCGCCGTCCGTCCCGTCGCCACCGCCGCGGTCGCGACCACGACGAGCGGCACCGGCGGCACGCTCGCCTACACCGGCGCCGACGAGACCACGCCGTTGGCGTGGGCGCTCGGCCTGCTCGCCGCCGGCGGCGGTCTGCTGGTCCACCGTTTGCGTCGCCGTCGCGCCTGAGAGGCGGCCCCGGACGGACGGGAGGCGCGGTGCGGGCCCGCACCGCGCCTCCCGTCCGTCCTTCCGAGCCCACAGGGTGCGCCGCGCGTGCGGGGGTCCGGCGGTTTCCCGCACGCACCCCCAACCCGGGTCACATTCCGGTGAATCGTCACAGCCCGGCAACGTCATCCCGCTACGATCCGAGAACGCCGACATTCTCGGCAAATTCACATGATCTGGGCGATGAGCCCGGACCGAATCCCTGGGGGACCCCGTGCACCGCAGCACCTCCACTGTCCGTCGCGCCTGCGCCGTCGGCACCACCGTCGCCCTGGTCGGCCTGACCACAGGCCTCGGCATCATGACCGCGACGGCCGCCAACGCCGAGACGCTCGACACGCCGCAGCCGATCTCGGCCGTCGAGACGCCTGCTCCGGCTCCCGTCGTCTCCGACGAGACGCCCACGCCGACGGACCCACCCGTCGAGACCGCGCCCGAGCCCCCGGCTCCGGCCGAGGACACCCCCGCTCCGACCCCTGAGGTCACCGACGAGCCCGCCGCGCCGGAGACCACCGCGCCGGCCGCCACCGAGGCTCCGAAGCCGACCGAGACCCCGAAGCCGGACGTCACGGCCAAGGCCGCCGACGCCACCGTCACCATCGAGGGCACGGCCAAGGTCGGCACCCGACTCGTCGCCGTCGTCACCGGCTTCGACGACGAGGCGGGGTACAAGTACTCCTGGACCGACCAGGACGGCAACGTCCTGTCGAAGGCCGCGAGCTACGTCGTCGACCCGACCGACGTCCGCAAGACCATCACGGTCGCCGTGACGGGCACGCTGCCCGGCGCGACCGAGACCTCCACGGTCGAGTCCGAGGCCACCGCCGCCGTGACGCAGACCCCGGCGTTCCTCGGCGAGGACGGCCAGCCCACCAAGGCCGGCGCCACGCAGGACAGCCCGCTCGAGCTGAGCACCGCCGCCGGTGACGCCTTCTCGCACACCTTCCGCGCGCAGGGCTTCCCGGAGCCGAAGTACAGCCTCACCTGGTTCGACGACGAGGAGCTCGAGGACACCACGTACTTCGACGAGAACGGCGACGAGTACATCCCCGAGCCCGATGAGCAGCTGCCCTACGGCATCTCCTTCGACGCCTCGACCGGTGAGCTCAGCGGCGTCGCCACCGACGCGTGGGAGTACACCTTCGCTGTCACCGCGACGAGCGGCACCGAGTCGGTCACCCAGTACGTGTCGCTGAACGTCGAGGCCGGCGCCCCGCTCGGGGTGCAGGTCTACACGATCGACCGCGCACAGCTGACCGCTGACAAGCAGCGCACGTGGATCATCGCGCCCGACGGCTCGGTCTACACGGTCGACTCCGAGTCCACCGACGACTCCTTCTCGGTCGAGCTCACCGAGGGTGGCCGTCCGACGGTCAAGCAGGGCGGCACGCTCGTCGTCCAGGGCGGGCTCGTCGACCGGTTCGGCAACGACGTCCTGGCCGACGAGGACGAGGTGGTGCTGCCGACCGTCACGTCGGACATCGCCAGCGACGTGATCGCTCCGGACCCCGAGCTCGGTGACTTCGGCGTCGTCGGCGTCACCTTCCCGCACGCCTCGGTGCACAACCTGTCCGTCGCGTTCGGCTCGTTCAGCACGTCCTTCGCCGTCGAGGTCCAGCCCACCGTCACCGGCATCGTCGCGCCCGTCCCGGCTCCGCCGGCAGCAGCAGCCCCGGTCGCCCCGGTCAACACCGGCGGGCAGCTCGCCTACACCGGTTCGGACACCACCGACGCACTGCCGTGGGCCCTCGGCCTGCTCGTCGCCGGTGCCGGCCTCATCGGCGCCCGCTTCGCGCGTCGTCGTCGCGCCCAGCGCTGACACCCTGAGACGTCTCCCGTCCGTCGCGTGCCCGCGCGGTGGACGGGAGGCCCGTGAAGGCCCCGCCTGCTCCCGCACCGGAGCAGGCGGGGCCGTTTCGCATCCGCGCCCGGCCGGGTCCGCGCCGGTAGCGTTGGCGACATGCCCACGCTGCTGCACATCGACTCCTCGGCCGACCTGTCCCACTCCCGCTCGCGCGCACTGACCGCGGCCTTCGCCGACGCCTGGCGCGCCCGCGGCCCGGAGTACACGGTCGTCCGACGGGACCTGCACGTCGACCAGCTCCCTCACCTGGAGAGCTCGGCGCTGCACTGGGCCGCCGCCGATCGCACCGCCGAGGAGACCGTCGCGCCCGAGGCCGAGGCCCTCCGCCAGGAGGTCATCGACGAGCTCCTGGCCGCCGACGTCGTCGTGGTGGGTGCGCCGCTGTACAACTACACCGTGCCGTCGACCCTGAAGGCCTGGATCGACCGCATCCACGTCCCCGGCATCCTGACCGGCGGCGTGCAGCCCCTGGCCGGACGACCCGTCGTCACCGTGGTGAGCCGCGGCGCGACCTACGACGCCGGCACCCCGACCGAGGGCTGGGACCACGGCTCCCCCGTCCTGCACATCGTGCTCGGCACCGCGCTCGGCATGAAGCTGTACCCGATCACCGTCAGCGCGACCCTGGCCGACCGGCTGCCGGACCTCGCACCGCTGGCCGACCACGCCGCCGCGGAGCTCGCCGACGCGAAGACGACGATCGAGCGCCTGGCGACGACGCTCGGCTGACCCCTGCGGCCGCGGCGTTCGTCAGGCGGGCCGCACCTCGTCGGCCCGCCCGAGCAGCTCCGCGTGGAAGGCCGTCTGCGTCAGCGCGCTCGCGAGCAGGAACCCGGTCATCGACTCGATCCCGCCACTGAAGGGCACCCGGGCGGCGACCTCGAACAGCGTCGGACGGTCCAACGCATCGAGGGCCGCGGCAACGTGGCGCGAGCGTTCCTCCCGGTGCCGGGCCAGCGTCTGCGCGCGGGTGACGACGTCACCGAACCGGTACTCGTGCCCCGGGCAGACCTCGAGGTCGGCGTACGGGTCGAGCCGCGCGAGCGACGCCAGGTAGTCGCCGAGCGGGTTCGTGCCGGTCCGTCCGCCGAGTCCGACGCCAGAGTTGATCCGCGGCAGCACGTGGTCGCCGGAGAACAGCAGCCCGTCGGCCTCGTCGAGGAAGCACACGTGCCCGCTCGTGTGCCCCGGGGTCCACAGCGTGCGGATCGTCCGACCGGGGATCGGCAGCAGGTCGCCGTCCTCGAGCAGCACGTCGGCGTACGGCGCCTCGATCCGCCCCATCCCGATCCGGCGTCCGCTGCCCCATGCCTCGACGACCCCGGCCCGGAGGTGTTCGGGCAGCCCCCACGTCGCGATGTCGGCGTCGTTCCGCTCGGCGTCGGCGCGTTCCCGTTCGAGCGCACGGACCTCGAGGCCGTGCATCGCCACGCGTGCTCCCGTTACCCGGCGGACGGCCGCCGCGGCACCCAGGTGGTCGGCGTGCAGGTGCGTCACGGCCACGAGCGACACGTCGTCCAGGTTCCGTCCGATCGCGGCGAGCCCGTCCCGCAGCTCGGCGAGCCCGCCGTCGGCCGACCACCCGGGGTCGATCACCGCGAGCGAGCCGTCCGACCCCTCGACGACGTAGACCAGGGTGGCGTCGGGCACCCCGAACCGGAACGGCACCGCGAGGGTCCAGATGCCCGGCCGGACCTGCTCGACGGGTGGCAGGACGCCGTCGCGGAGCGCGGCGGCCTGCACGGGGCTGATCGGTTCCGGGGCCGGCGCTGCCGGCGGGGGCGCGGTCGTCACGCTCGCCACGATACCGACGCTGGCCGACCTACCCGGCGTGATCCGGGCCTCCCGGCCGCGCATCGTGAGCAGAAGATGTCGGGTCGTCGAGCCGAACCCGACCATTCCTGCTCACGAAGTGCGCAGCCCCGCCGACGCGCGCGAGTAGACAGGACCCATGGAGATCGCACCGATGCTCGCCAAGGCCGTCGCCACCGTCCCCGACCCGGACAGCACGAAGGGCGGGCTGCGGTACGAACCCAAGTGGGACGGCTTCCGCGGCATCGTGACCATCGACGGCGACGACGTCGAGATCGGCAGCCGCGGCGCCAAGCCGCTCACCCGGTACTTCCCCGAGCTCGTCGAGGCGTTCCGCGCCCAGTTCGGCGGCCGCGACCACCCGGTCGTCCTGGACGGCGAGGTGATCCTGCGCTCTGGGGAACCCGGTGCCGAGCGCCTCGACTGGGAGGCGCTGTCGCAGCGCATCCACCCGGCGGCCTCGCGGATCGCCAAGCTCAGCGTCGAGACGCCGGCGCAGTTCGTGGCGTTCGACCTGCTGGCGGTGGACGGCGAGGAGCTGGTGGACCGCCCCTTCGACGAGCGTCGTGAGCGCCTGGAGCAGCTCGGCGACGCGATGACCGACCCGCTCTTCGTCACCCGCACCACCCTCGACGTCGAGCAGGCGCGCGAGTGGCTCACCACGTTCGAGGGCGCCGGGCTCGACGGCGTCGTCGCGAAGCCGCGAGCGCGGCCGTACGAACCGAACAAGCGCTCGATGCTCAAGATCAAGCACCACCGCACCGCCGACGTCGTCGCCATCGGCTACCGCGTGCACAAGAGCGGCTCCGGCGTCGGGTCCCTGCTGGTCGGCCTGTACGACGCGGACGGCGAGCTCCGCCAGGTCGGCGGCGTCTCCGCCTTCTCCGACAAGCGCCGGGCCGCGTTGATCGACGAGCTCGAGCCCGTCGTGATCCGCGATGCGGACGGGAGGCCCGTCACCGGTGACGGGGAACGGTCGCGGTTCTCGTCGGGTCGCGACACGTCGTTCGTCCGGCTGGCGCCGGAGCTGGTGCTCGAGGTCCGGTACGACCAGATGGAGGGCGACCGGTTCCGGCACACCGTGCAGTTCGAGCGGTGGCGGCCCGACCGGGAGGCGACGTCCTGCGGGTTCGAGCAGCTCGAGGTGCCCAGTGCCTACGACCTGAGCGACGTGCTGTCCTGACGACGGAACGCACTGCGGTGTCCGTTTGTCGCTGTTCTGTCACGTTCGGGGAAAAGTAGTTAGCCGAACTAGCGAAGCCGTGCCAGGATGATCTCAGCAGCACGAGGCGTCCAGTCCGGGCGCCCGGATCGAAAGCGGTCGACATGAGCACCAGCACGCTTGTCCGCCACCCTCGGCGGAGCCCCTTCACAGAAGTCCGAGAGGCACGGCGCCAGCGCGTCCTGCAGCTCAGCGCGGTCATCAGCGCCATCGCCGGCGTGACCGCCACGGCGCTCGCACTCGTCACGGTCGGACTCGGCTCGTGATCGTCGACGGCATCACCGACGTGCACCGCGGCACCTGGTCGCGGCTGACCCGCCTGCACACCGCCAGCATCGGGCTGCCGACGCACACCACGCGCGTCGAGGACCCGGACCGTCAGCGGGACGTCTCCTCCGCTGCCTGAGGTTCGGCTCGGCTGGGCCCGGTTGCTCGGCCGTTGGGCCGCTCGGCCTCAGCTCGGCTTCTTCGCCCGTGAGGGCTGCACGCGCGGCGGCTCCCCCGGCATCTTCGGGAAGTCGGGCGGGAACGGCAGCTCACCCTCGCCGTTCGCCAGGTCCCGCTCCCACCACTCGAGCAGCGGCGCGATGCTGCCCGGCTGCTCCCCCATCGACTCCCACGGGTCGCCCGTGGTCCGCAGCCGCTCCGGCACCGTGCGGATCGTGAAGGTCGTCGGGTCCGCGGTGCGCAGTTCGTCCCAGGTGATCGGCGTCGACACCGAGGCGTGTGCGAGAGCTCGGGGGCTGTAGGCACCTGCCATCGTCCGGTCGCGGTTCGCCTGGTTGAAGTCGACGAAGACCCGCTGCCCCCGCTCCTCCTTCCACCACGCCGTCGTGACCCGGTCGGGCATCCGGCGTTCGAGCTCGCGCGCCGCGGCGATCACCGCGTGCCGCACCTCGAGGAACTCGTGCTCGGGGCGGATCGGCGCGAACACGTGGAGGCCGCGGTTGCCGCTCGTCTTGATCCAGGTGGTCAGACCGACCTCGTCGAGGACCTTCCGGAGCTCCTCGGCCACCGGCACCGTGTTGCCGAAGTCGGTGCCGGGCTGCGGGTCGAGGTCGATGCGGAGCTGGTCCGGGTGGTCGCTGTCCTCGGCACGAGAAGCCCACGGGTGGAAGACCACCGTGTTCATCTGCGCGGCCCACACCGCCACGGCCGGCTCGTCGATCACGAGCTGCGGGTGCGACCGGGCACTCGGGTAGGTCACCGTGACCGAGCGGACGTAGTCGGGCGCACCCTTGGGCGGGTTCTTCGAGAAGAACTGCTCGCCGTCGACGCCGCCGGGGAACCGCTGCAGCGAGATCGGCCGGTCCCCGTTCGCCCGGACGAAGGCGTCGCCCACCGTGACGAGGTACTCCGCGAGGTCGAGCTTCGTGATGCCCGCCTCGGGCCAGAGCACCCGCGAGGGGCTGCTGATCCGGACCTCACGGTCACCGTCGGGCCCCGGCACCCGCACCGTCGTCGCTTCGCTCGCCATGCAGCGGACCGTACACGCGTGCCGGCCGCCCGCCCGCAGCCCGGCCCGCCCGTGCTCCCGCACGGCAGGATGGGCGGGTGAACGCGTACCTCGGCATCGACCTCGCGTGGGGACTCGGCTCGGATCGGAAGGCCGCGAACGAGACCGGGCTGGTCGCGATGGACTCCGACGGCACGATCACCGACGCCGGGTGGGCCCGCGGCGTCGACGCCGTCACCGACTGGATCGCCGAGCACCTCGGGTCACGATCCCTGATCGCCGTGGACGCCTCGCTCGTCGTGACGAACCCGACGGGCATCCGCGAATCCGAGCGGCAGGTCGGGCAGCGGTACGGCCGGTGGAAGGTCGCGGCGAACCCGACCAACCAGGCGTCTGCGGCGAGCGCCGGCTCAGCGCTGCTCGACCGGCTGACCGCGCTCGGCGTCGGGTACGTCTCCGACACGGACTCGATGCGACGACGCACCGGTCCGGCGATGTTCGAGTGCTACCCGTACACGACCCTGGTCGGGGTGGAGGAGCTCGGCTACGACGTGGAACGGCCCCGGTACAAACGGCTCGACCTCCGGATCCCTGCCGCCGAGGCACGTGCCCGTCGCGCCGAGGCCTTCGACGAACTGGTCCGGCGGCTGCGCGAGACCCCGCTCGACCCGCCGCTGCTGCTCGACTCCCACCCGCTGACGCAGCGGCTCGCCGACCCGTCGGTGCTGCACGGTCCGACGCACAAGCACCGCGAGGACCTGCTCGACGGGGCGCTGTGCGCGTGGACGGCGGCGTTCTGGGAGCGACACGGCGACGACCGCGTGCAGATCCTGGGAGGTGATCCGGCCCTCCTGTGCGACCCGCTGGACGAGGCGGGCCGCCGGCCCGTCGTGGTGGCGCCCGCGCGCCCGTCGCAGCGGAGGCCGCGCGGCTAGGGTTGAGCGGTGAGCACGACGACCGAACCCCTGCACATCGGGCTGGTGTCGCTGCACACCTCCCCCGGAGACGAACCCGGTTCGGGCGAGGTCGGCGGCATGAACGTCGTCGTCCGACACCAGGCCGAGGCGCTGGCCGACCTGGGCCACCACGTGGACATCATCACGCGCCGGTCCGCCCCGACGCAGCCGGACTCGGTGTCGCTCGTGCCGGGCGTGTGCCTGCGGTTCCTGTCCGCGGGGCCGGCCGAGCCGGTGCCGAAGGGCGAGCACGACGCGTTCATCGAACCGTTCCGCCACGAGCTGGAGCAGCTCGGGCCGTTCGACGTCCTGCACTCGCACCACTGGTTCTCCGGCGCGGCCGCGCTGCCCGTCGCCCGCGAGCGCGGCATCCCCCACGTGCAGTCGTTCCACTCCATCGCCGCCGACCCGGCCACGCCGCTGTCCGAGGGCGAACGACCCGAGTCCGCCGGCCGCATCGCCGGCGAGGAACTGCTCGCACGCGAGTCGGACGCCGTCGTCGTGGTGTCCGAGGCAGAGGCCTCGACCGTGCGCACCCGGCTCGGCGGCGACGACGCCCGCATCTGGATCGTGCCGCCGGGGGTCGACGGGTCCGTCTTCCGCCCCGCCGCCGTCGGTGCGCGCCGCGCCGCCACGCCCTACGTCGTCGCGGCTGCGCGCGTGCAACCGCTCAAGGGCCTGGACCTGGCGATCGAGGCGATCGCGGACATCAGCCTGGAGGCCCGCCCCACCCTGGTCATCGCGGGCGACGTCTCGAGTGAGGCGGGCGACTACGTGGACGAACTGCGTCGGCTCGCCGACGCGCGGGGCATCGCCGACCACGTCACCTTCATCGGGCCGCAGTCGCGTGCCGACCTGGCGTTCCTGTTCCGTGGCGCGGCAGCCGTGCTCGTGCCGTCCCACTCCGAGACGTACGGGCTCGTCGCGCTCGAGGGCTCCGCTTCCGGGGTGCCGGTCGTGGCCGCCGCTGCCGGGGGCCTGCGTGAGGCCGTGGTCGACGGGGAGACGGGCGTCGTGCTCGAGTCCCGTGACCCGCAGGAGTGGGCAGCCGAGATCGAGCGGATCCTGACGGATGGTCCTTACGCCGCCGGGCTCGCCGCTGCGGGTCGGGAGCACGCGGAGCGCCTGAGCTGGGAGCGGTCGGCCGCGGGGCTCGAGGACGTCTACCGCCGGGTGCTCGGGCGATCGTGAGCGGCACGGGCGGTCGGTTCGCGGCGTTCTGGGCGGCGCTCGACGCCGTGCCCGTCGAGTCGGACGCCGAGGCGCTCTACGACGTCGGATCGGCCGAGGGACGACTTCGCCGAGCGAACCTGACGCGGTACCTGGAGCAGTCCGGGCCCGGGGCCGACACGTTGCTCGTGGCCGAGGCACCGGGGTGGCGCGGCATGACGAACACCGGTGTCCCGTTCACGAGCATGCGCGAGCTCGGACCCGAGTACGGCGTGCCACCGGAGCCGACGGCACCGTGGGAGGCCTCGTCCCGCGTCGTGCACGCTGCGCTGGAGGGCTGGCGCGGTGCGCTCCCCGTCGCGTGGGCGATCTTCCCGCACCACCCCTTCGTGGCGCCGGACCGGCTGACGAACCGGACGCCCCGACCCGCCGAGGTCCGCTCGGGAGCCCCCGTCGCCCTCGCGCTGCTGGAGGCCCTCGGCGGCGTGGACCGGGTCCGGGTGGTCGCCGTCGGTCGGAAGGCGCAGGGAGCGCTCGCCCTGGCCGGCATCGAGGCGACCGCCGTGCGGCACCCGGCGCAGGGCGGCGCGAAGCAGTTCACCGAACAGCTGCGGGCGCTGGACCGCTAGCCGTCTGTCCGCCCCGGTCCGTCGCGGTCGCGTCCCGCTCAGGCGGAGCGGACCTCGACGCCCTTGGCCGCGAGCCGCTCGGCGACGTGGGCGGGTAGCGGTGCGGCTGCGTACACGGTGCGGAGCTCCGGCAGGTCGAGCAGGTCGTCCCAGTTCTGCGGGTCGAAGCGGTCGTCCGAGCCGTCCCAGCCGGGGTGGACGTCCTGCAGGACCTCGAGGTCGGAGTCCACGGTGATCTCGGTGACGAGCGACAGGTGCGACGGCAGCAGGTCGAGGTCGTCGTAGTACTCGCGCGCCCGGTCGTCCTGCCCGTCGACGTCGAGGTCCTCGTCGGTCTCGTCCTCGGCGTCCGGGTCGTAGGGGTCCAGGACGTCGAGGTCGTAGCAGAGGACGTCGAGCACCAGGAGCTTCGCGTTGAAGTCCGCGAACTCGATGGGCTCCTCGGTGGTGTTCGACTGCTGGTCCATGGCCGGAGCGTATCCGTCGCCGAGCGACCGTGTTGCGATCGCGAGAAACCTTCCTGTGGGACTGGACAGGAAGGCATCCAGCGCGCAAGGGTGACGCATGGCCACCACCAAGACGGACCGCCCACAGCAGGAGCAGCACGAGCTCCGCCGGGTCATCGGTCCCAAGCTCCTGCTGCTCTTCATCGTCGGCGACATCCTCGGCACGGGTGTCTACGCGCTCACCGGCCAGGTCGCGGCCGAGGTCGGCGGGGCAGCGTGGCTCCCCTTCCTCATCGCGTTCGCGGTCGCGCTGCTGACGGCGTTCTCGTACCTCGAACTCGTGACGAAGTACCCGCAGACCGCCGGTGCCGCGCTCTACGTGCACAAGGCGTTCGGCATCCACTTCGTCACCTTCATCGTGACGTTCATCGTGATGTGTTCGGGGATCACGTCGGCGTCGACGGCGTCGCGGGCGTTCGCGGCGAACCTCGGCGCCGGGTTCGGCATCGAGCTGCCGAACGGCGTGGTGATGCTCATCGCGATGGGCTTCATGCTCGCGGTGATGTTCATCAACTTCCGCGGGGTGAGCGAGAGCGTCAAGACGAACGTCGTGCTGACGCTGGTCGAGCTGTCCGGTCTCGTCATGGTGATCCTGATCGGGTTCTGGGCGATCGCGGGCGGCAACGCGGACTTCTCGCGGGTCGTGATGTTCGAGACGCCGGAGGACAAGTCCCTGCTGCTGTCCATCAGCACCGCGACGTCGCTGGCGTTCTTCGCGATGGTCGGGTTCGAGGACTCGGTCAACATGGCCGAGGAGACCAAGGACCCCTCGCGCATCTTCCCGAAGATCATGCTCACCGGCCTCGGCATCACCGCGGTGATCTACGTGCTCGTGTCGATCTGCGCCGTGGCCGTGGTGCCGATCGGTGAGCTGGCCGGCAACGAGACCCCGCTCGTCACCGTCGTGCAGACCGCCGCGCCGGACTTCCCGATCGCCGACCTGCTGCCCTTCATCTCGATGTTCGCCGTCGCCAACACCGCCCTGATCAACATGATGATGGCGTCGCGTCTGCTCTACGGCATGAGCAAGCAGGGCGTGCTGCCGGGCTTCCTGTCCCGCATCTCCCCCGCCCGTCGCACCCCGTCGACCGCGATCGTCTTCACCACGCTCATCTCGCTGCTGCTGATCGGGTGGGTCTCGCTCGACCCCGACTCCCCCATCGTCGTCGTCCTCGGTGGCACCACCTCGCTGTTGCTGCTGACGGTGTTCGCCGTCGTGAACGTGACCGTGCTCGTGCTCCGCCGCGACAAGGTCGACCACAAGCACTTCCGCGCGGGCGTCATCATCCCGGTCATCGGCATCATCACGTGCCTCTGGCTCGTCCTGCCGTTCTCGTCCGGTCGTGACCCGCAGCAGTACCAGATCGCCGGCGCGCTGCTGGCCCTGGGCGTGCTGCTCTGGATCCTGACCTGGTTCACCCACGGACGGAAGCAGGCCGAGAAGGCCCCGACCGGACTCGTGACGGAGCCGACGAAGGTGCAGCGCCCGCCGCACGACCACCGCGACGTCTGATGGACGCGACCGGTGTCATCTGGACCGTCGTCATCGCGGTGATCGCCGCGCTGTCGCTGTCCGCCGGAGGCTGGCGCCTGCGTCGGGGTCGGGGTCGGGGTCGACAGGACGGTCGACGCGAGCGCTGACCGCCGTGCACGAGTGACCCGTGACGGTTCTGGTTCGCGAAGCCCCCGCTTCGTGCACCAGAACCGTCACTCGTGAAGCGTGCGATCACGGCGGGCCGCCGCAGGCTTCCCAGGAGGCGCCCGTACGCTCGTGCTGCTCTTCCCGCTCCGCCCGCCCAGCACCCGCCCAGCCCCTCGAGAGGTCCCGTCATGCGCCGTGTCGGCATCACCCTCGCCTCGGTGTTCGGCGCCGGGATCGTGGCGGTCGGCATCGGCGTGGTCGTCCTCGTGGTGATCGCGGTCAACTCGCTCGCCGGCATCGCGAAGTCGAGCGCCGCCACCCCGACGCCCGTGTGCCCGGCCGTCGCCGCGAAGACGATCGGCGGGATGGTCGTGCCGGCCGGACCCGTCGGTGGCTTCTGCCAGGACCGCCTGGTGAACGCCGCACACGTGATCGAAGCCGCCCAGGCGCTCGGCATCGGCCCCCACACGCAGGCCGTCGGGGTGATGACCGCGATCGGCGAGTCGAGCCTGGTGAACCTGGACCACGGCGACGCCGCGGGCCCGGACAGCCGCGGCCTGTTCCAGCAGCGCGACAACGGCGCGTGGGGCACGTACGAGCAGCGGATGGACCCGTACACGGCCGCGACGATGTTCTACACGAAGCTCGTGAAGGTCCCCGGCTGGAAGACGATGAGCCCGACGCAGATGGCGCACGCGGTGCAGATCAACTCCGACCCGGACCACTACGCGAAGTCGTGGCCGCAGGCGAAGGCGATCGTCGAGGAGCTCACCGGCCAGGACGTGCCGGACGCCGCTCCCCAGGGTTGACCGCTCACGAGGCCACCGCCTGCGTCTCCTCGTCGAACTCGACGATCGCGGCTCCCCCGGAGTGCACGACGACCTGGGCGCGGAGCCGGACGGACTGCTCGTCGAGGGCACAGGCGCAGGCGTCGACCCACTCCCAGTCCACCGGGTAGAGCCGGTCGGCGTCGGGGCGTTCCCACACGAGCACGACGTCGACGGCCCCGAGCTGCGCCACGATGTCGGCGATCAGGGCCGCGAAGTCGTCGACGTGTTCGTCCGGGGAGTACGGCAGATCGGCGATCGGCAGCAGGAACGGGATCGACATCCCGCGGTCGTCGAGGAACAGCACCCAGCACTGCCGGCGCAGCGGTCGTTCGACGACGGCTTCGACGAGTCGGACGACATCGTCGTCGGTGCGGACGGGTTCACGGATCAGGCGGTCGAGCATCTCGGTGTCAGGCATGACTCCAGCGTGGCGAACCGGAAGCCACCACCCGAGGCGCGGTCGGGGTTCTGTGGAGAGCCGCTCCACGAACCCAGCCTGTGAGGGAAGAGTCCCTCAGATGCCGTGCGTGACCGAGCTGTCGACGAGCAGCAGCGAGGCGAAGAACACCGCGACGATCGCCGCCATGCCGACGAGCACCACCGGCCAGGTCAGCCGACGCCGCACGAGCCGCAGGACGCAGACGGCGATGGTCGCGACCAGCACCGCCGCCACGATGATCGGTCCCACGACGACGACGGAGTCACCCAGCGTCTCGTTGCAGGTGTTGCCCGGCGCCGCACACGACACGAACGCCAGCGACATGAGCTTGATCCCCCACCCCGCTGCCAACGCACCGACCGTGAGCACCACGAGCAGGGCGGTGGAGGCGACCACGTCCGCGACGCGAGCCCGTCCTGCCAGGGGGTGCCGGGCCTCCCGACCGAAGCGCGCCGGACCGGACCCGAGCGGATCCGGACCCGACGCAGGTCCCGACCCGGGGCCCACGCCGGGGGCCGGGCCGGACTGCCGCGCGGGGGCACCCATCAGGAGCGCCGGCCGCGCGTCGACCAGAGGGCGAGCGCGATGAGGACGGGCTGACCGAACAGGCGGACGAAGCGCTTCTCGTCGCTGTCCAGGCCGAAGGCGTCGCGCCGGTTGACCCACTGCGACAGGTTGCCGGGGAAGATCACCGTGAAGAACAGCGCCGCGACCGAGCCGACGAAGCGGCGGGCCGGCTTCGGGGCGAGCACCAGGGCCGAGCCGAGCGTGATCTCCGCGACCCCTGACGCGAGCACCGTCGTGTCGTCGTCCAGCGGGACGAACTCGGGCACCTGCGCCGTGAACTCCTTGCGCGCGAAGGTGAGGTGACTCGTGCCCGCGACGACGAGGGCCAGGCCGAGCAGGACGCGGAAGAAGGAACGCATGCCTCCATGGTGCCCGTTCCCGCGACCGGGTGCCCGCGCTGCGCGACTCGGACGTGTTCGAAGCGAGGTTCACTCGCTAACATGCGATCCATGGGAGCAGTCGCTCGAGACCACGAACCGCCGGCAGCCCCGGCGACCTTCGCGGTGGTGCTCGGACCGGTCGCGTTCTACCTCGGCATCATCGTGCCCGCACAGTCGACCGTGCAGCACGTGCTGCTCGGTGCGGTGTTCGGGCTGGTCTGCGTGCTCAGTGGCTGGCGGGCGATCCGGATCGCCGGTCGTCGCCGAGCCGTGCAGGTGTGGTCGTGGATCGGCATCGTGATCGGGACGGCTGGGCTCGTCATGCTCGTTTGGCAGGTGCTCGTGATCGTGACCGGGGGTGCGTTCCCGCCGCCGTTCTGGTCGCCGTACGCCAACCGCTGACGCGGTCCGGCCGGGAGGCCCGGGTCGCGTCCGCCCCGTCGCTCGCGGAACGGGTCGGCCCGGGTCAGGGCCGCCCCGCCTGACGACGCCGGGTCACCAGCCGAGCGTGCCGGGCGCGCCCTTGAACGGCCCGACGATGTCCGCCGTGATCCAGCCGCCGTAGAAGTCGCCGTCCTGGGCCTGGACCCGTTCGCCGCCGACCTCGCACGAGTCCATTGCCGACGGGTAGATCGCGACGCGTTCCCGCAGCGACTCGTAGCCGGGCACGGGCGTCGGGTAGTTCCAGGCGGCACGGCTCGCGACCGTCCCGTCACCGCCCACGACGTCGAAGTAGCGCGCCAGGCCCTTGAACTCGCACATGCTCGATCCCGGCGCCTTGGCCAACGCACCCTCGGCCAGGTCGGCCATCGGCAGGTAGTAGACCGGCGGGTGCGAGGTCTCGAGCACGCGGACGGCGTCGGTCGTGTCGGCGACGACCGCGCCGCCGAGACGGACGACGACGCGTGCGGTGACCCGCTCGACGGCGGGTGGGCGGGGGTAGTCCCAGACGGACTCCTGGCCGGGGCCGGGCTCGGTCCTCTTCGGGTGGCGCATGCTCCAGGTGTACGCCCGGTGCCTGCGGTGCAGCCGCGTGCGTGCGCGTGCGCGTCGGGCCGTTCTTTCGCGCTGAGCGACAGTTCGCGGGTCCGGCGGCGCGAGAAGTGTCGCCCAGCGCGAAACGTCGCCCGTGCGCGGAATCGTCTCCGGGTGCACCATGGGCGGGTGACGACGACGACACGCACCCTGTTCCGACGGAAGCCCATCGACACGATCGATGACGAGGCCGGGGGCGAGGGCGGCCTGAAACGACACCTCGGCCTGTGGCAGCTCACCGCGATCGGCATCGGCGGCATCATCGGCGCCGGCATCTTCACCCTCGCCGGCACCGTCGCGAACGGCGTCGCCGGGCCCGCGGTGCTGATCAGCTTCCTGGTCGCCGGGGTCGCGAGCGCCGCCGCCGCGTTGTCGTACGCCGAGTTCGCCGGGCTCATCCCGAAGGCCGGCAGCGCGTACACGTACGGCTACGCGGTGCTCGGCGAGATCGTCGGGTGGTTCATCGGCTGGGACCTGCTGCTCGAGTACACGGCGATCGTGGCGGTGGTCGCGATCGGCATCTCCGGCTACGTGGGGTTCCTGGTCGGCCAGTTCGGCATCGACCTGCCCGCGTGGATGCTCGGCGCCCCGGGCACCGGTGACGGCCACGTCATCGACGTCTTCGCGATCGCGCTGTGCCTGCTCACCGCGTTCGTGCTCACGCGCGGCATCCGGAGCGCCGCCCGGTTCGAGTTCGTCGCCGTCGGCATCAAGGTGGCGCTCGTCGTGCTCATCGTCGTGCTCGGCGTGTTCCACATCAACAGCGCGAACTACTCCCCGTACTTCCCGTTCGGCTTCGGCGGCGTGATGACCGGTGCCGCGACGGTGTTCTTCGCGGTGTTCGGCTACGACGCGATGTCCACCGCGGCCGAGGAGTCCACCGACGCCCGCAAGCACATGCCGAAGGCGATCCTGCTGTCCCTCGGCATCTCGATGGTGCTGTACGTCCTGGCGACGCTCGTGCTCACGGGGATGCAGAAGTACACCGACATCGACCCCGCCTCGGGCTTCTCGTCGGCGTTCGCGTCGGTCGGGCTCGGCGGTGTCGCGAACGTCATCGCGATCGGCGCCATCGTCGGCATCATCACGGTGCTCGTGACGTTCATGCTCGGTGCCTCGCGCGTCTGGTTCTCGATGAGCCGCGACGGCCTGATGCCGAAGTGGTTCGCGAAGACCGACCCGAAGCGGCACGTGCCGACCCGGGTGACGTGGATCCTCGGCATCGCGTCGGCGATCCTGGCCGGAGTGCTGCCGATCGGTGTCGTCGCGGAGCTCACGAACATCGGCATCCTGCTCGCGTTCGTGGTGGTGTGCTCGGCCGTGGTGGTGCTGCGCTACCGGCAGCCCGACCTGGACCGCCAGTTCCGGCTGCCGTTCATGCCGGTCATCCCGATCATCGGCGTCATCGCGTCGCTGTGGCTCGTCACGTTCCTGCAGTGGGAGACGTGGGTGCGGTTCGCGATCTGGTTCGCGATCGGGCTCGGCGTGTACTTCGGGTACTCGCGGAAGCACAGCAAGCTGGCCGAGCCGGCGAAGCGCTGAGCGCGGCAGCCGACGCCGGCAGCGCCCACGCCCACGCCCCTCAGCGCCGCAACGTGTCCCGCGGGTACTCCCCGAACCGGTTCGCGTACACCGAGGCGAACCGCCCCATGTGCGCGAAGCCCCACCGCCGGGCGACGTCCGCCACCGAGGTGGCCTGCGGGTCGAGGATCCGCAGTTCCTCGTGCACCCGTCCGAGCCGCACCTCGCGCAGGTACGTCATCGGCGAGCGCTCGAACGCCCGCTGGAACGACTCCTGGATCCCTCGGATGCTCAGCCCCGCGGCCTGCGCGATGTCGGCGACGGTGAGCGGTTCGTGGGCGTGTGCCTGGATGAACTCGACCGCGGCCCGGAGCCGTCCGTCGCTGCGGGTGCCGTAGCCCGCGGGGAACCGCTCGGCCTGCAGCGGGTACATGCGGAACAGGGCCCGGGCGACGTCACGCTGCGCCTCGTACCAGGCGAGGGACTCGTCGCCCTCCTCGCGCAGCGCACGGAGCGCGCCGGACACGGCGGTCCGCCACAGGCCGACAGCGGTGAGGTTCGGCGCGGCGGTGGTGTCGAACGCCATGGTGCCGTCGACCAGGTGGTCCTCGGCGGCGACGTCGAGCACCAGGTCACGGCGCAGGTGCACCAGGCGCTGGTCCCAGTCCTGGTACTCCATCTCGAACCGGCGCTCGACGGGGAACAGCGTCGGGACGCCGGGCTGCATGCGCACCTCGTCGCGGCCGACGTCGACGCGGGCCTCGCCGCGTTCGAGCCACTGGACGACGACCTCGCCCTCGGTGGCGACGTCACCGCGCAGGTAGCCGTGCATCTGGGAGCGGCGGACACTCAGTCGTTCGTCACCGACACCGACGTACTTGAACCAGTAGTCCTGGTCGAGGGCCCGGGAGTACCAGGCCTTGCCCGCGTACATGCCGGCGAGCGAGCTGATGGCCTCGTCGGTGTCCTGGCCGGCCACGGCGACGAGCGAACGTGGCTGGGCGGGGCGTGCAGCAGGATCGGCCCCCGGAGCGGGCGTCTGCGACTCGGTCGTGTCGGTGACGGGAACACCTCTCTCTCGTCGAGCAGAGCGGTGTGATCACGTGCGTTGTGTTGCCGGCCTGCCCTCTCACGCTAGGGAGCAGCGGGTGGTCGTACAACCGGGTTGCGCTCTGCGGCCTAACGGCCGGTCCAGCGCACCCAGCCGTGCACCTGAGCGGCGGCGCTCTCGAAGGACGAGTGCCCGCCGGTCAGCGAGTGGTCCGGGGAATCGACGGTGTACGTGTCGGTCCGGGTGATGTCGCACACGACCTCGGCGTCGATCCACCCGTTCCAGTGGTCGGCTGAGTCGCGTACCCACCGCAGTCGGTCCGGCATGCGTTTCCAATCGGTTCCGTGGACCGCAGTCGTCGCGCTCCGAGTTGGACGGTAGTCCTGTCAGATGTCCGTCGCACAGGGTGGCGGCCCGGATCGTCGGTGGCGACTGGCACGATGGTCCCGTGCCTGCTGCCCCGATGATCGACGCCGTCGACGTCATCCGCTTCGTGGGGCCGCAGACCTTCGGTCGCGCACGCGACGTCGTCCGCGCCGGCCTGGTCGACGACGCCACCTGGCACGACGACGACGGCACGGTCACCGCGGTCGTGTCCGGCACCGCCGACGACCCGTACGAACTCCGCGTCGACACCACCCCGGCGCGCGGCGACTTCGTCCGCCCGGTCCGCAGCACCTGCAGCTGCCCGCTCGGCGGCGACTGCAAGCACGTCGCGGCCGCGCTCCTCACCATCAACGCCCGCGCCCTCGCCGCGAACGCCGGGCCACGCCCGGAAACGCCGGCTCCGCCGCCATCGGACTGGAGGCACGACCTCGCCCGCCTCGCGGGTGACGACGAGCGGGCGCCCACCTCGCAGGGCACCCGGATGGGTCTGCAGTTCGAGTTGCGTGACGCGGTCCCCGCCAAACTCGCCTCGCGCGCCCGTGCCGCCGGCCGCGCCCTGCCGGCGCCGTCCCGCAGCGTGCGGCTCGGGGTCCGGCCGGTGACCCGCAGCGACGCCGGCAACTGGGTGCGCGGGCAGCTGACCTGGGGCACGCTCCCCTACTCGCAGAACCGGCTCGGCGTCGGTGCCGAGCAGCACGCCTGGTTCCTGCAGCTCGCCGCCCTGCACCGCGCCGGGCAGCTGGCGGGGCTGCCGGGTGAGAGCGACTGGCTGCACCTCGACGACTTCCGGAGTCCCCTGCTCTGGCCGCTCCTGCAGCAGGCCGCGGCGCTCGACATCGCGTTCGTCACCGGCAAGCGCGAGGGCGGTGCGGTGCTCGGCACGCAGGCGCAGGTGCTGCTCGACGTCGCCCGGCACGACGACGCCGTGGCGATCGGTGCGAGTGCGGTGCTCGACGGCCGACCCGTGGTGCCCGGTGCAGCGCGGATGATCGGCGACCACGGCGTCTACGTGTTCCGCGAGAGCCCCGAGTTCACGGTGGCCGTCGCCCCGACCCCGGCGCCGGTGCCCGAGGACCAGCGCCGCATGCTCGTCGAGGGCACCCGGATCACCGTGCCGACCGCCGAGGTCGACGAGTTCCTGGCCGACTGGTCGCCCCGGTTGCGCGGTGCCCTCGGCCTGGTCAGCTCCGACGGCTCGGTGGAGCTGCCGGAGCGCACCCCGCCGGAGCTCGTCCTCACCGCGACGTTCGAGCCGGCCCGGGCGCCGCGCACCGACGACCGCGTGCACCTGCACTGGCGCTGGCACGTCGACGGCCGGAAGGACCCGGTGTCCCTGCACGGCCCGCTCCCCGACCTGTCCGGGCTCCGTGCCGCCGACGATCCGACGGGCACCGACGAAACTCCCGTCGCGGACCCGGCCGCGGCGGTGGAGCCGACCACGTCGACGACGCCGGCCGACGACGCGACGCCGGCCGGGCCTCCCGTCCGCACTGCGGGACCCGGCGGCGGACTGGACTGGTTCCAGGACGGCACCATCGACGGGGCCGACGTCGCGGTGTTCGCAAACGAGTTCCTGCCCGAGCTGCCGTCGCTCGGCGTCCGCACGGTCGTGCAGGGTGAGCGGCTCGACTACGAGCGGTTGAGCGGGCGGCCGCACATCCGTGTCACGACGATGCCGTCGGACAAGCACGACTGGTTCGACCTCGGCATCATCGTCAGCGTCAACGGCAAGCAGATCCCCTTCACGCCGCTGCTCACCGCACTCGCTGGTCGGCAGCGACGGCTCAAGCTCGTCGACAACTCGTACCTGTCGCTGGCCGACCCCGCGTTCGACCGGCTCAAGGAACTCATCGACGAGGCCCGCGACCTGGACGAGTGGGAGCCCGACCAGCCGATCGCCGTCACGCCGCTGCACGCCGGGCTGTGGACCGAGTTCGACCTGCTGGCCGACGAGACCTCGCACGACGAGCGGTGGCAGGCGATCACCTCGGGGCTGCTCGGGGCGACTCCCCCGGGTGACGTCCCCGTGCCGGACACCGTGCACGCCGACCTGCGGCCGTACCAGCACGCCGGGTACGCGTGGCTGTCGTTCCTGGTGACGCACGGCATCGGCGGGGTGCTCGCCGACGACATGGGGCTCGGCAAGACGCTGCAGGTGCTCGCGATGGTCGCCGCCCGTCGTGCCGCGGAGCCCGACGCTCCCCCGTTCCTGGTCGTCGCACCGACCTCGGTCGTCGGGAACTGGGCCGCCGAGGCAGCGAAGTTCGTGCCGTCGCTGCGGGTCGCGACGGTGACCTCGACGTCGTTGAAGGACCCCGGGCTCGTCGCCCGGACCGCCGCTGCGTCGGACGTCGTCGTCACCTCGTACGCGCTGCTCCGGCTCGATGCACGCGCCTGGACCGACCTGCCGTGGTCGGCGCTGGTGCTCGACGAGGCCCAGTTCGTGAAGAACCCGCAGTCCCAGACCCACCGCGTGGCTTCGGAGCTGCAGGCACCGGTGAAGTTCGCGATCACCGGCACGCCGCTCGAGAACGGCCTGACCGACCTCTGGGCACTGTTCCACATCGTCGCGCCGGGGCTGCTGTCCACGTGGACCCGGTTCGGCGACGACTACGTGAAGCCCCTCGCCTCTCCCGAGCTCCGCGGTGAGGCCCGGCAGGAACTCACCGGGCGGCTGCGCCGACGGATCCGGCCGCTCATGCTCCGCCGCACGAAGGAAGCCGTCGCGGCCGACCTGCCGCCGAAGCAAGAACAAGTCGTCCGGGTCACGCTCGACCCCGCGCACCGGGAGCTGTACGAACGCGCCCTGAACCGGGAGCGCCTGAAGGTCCTCGACCTGATCGACGACCTGTCGAAGAACCGGATGATCGTGTTCCGGTCGCTGACGCTGCTGCGGATGCTCGCGCTGTCGCCGGCGCTGGTGTCGGCGGGGTCGGATTCGCCTGTGTCACCGGCGACGCCGATCCCCTCCGCCAAGCTCGACCTGCTGCTCGACGAACTCGAACAGCTCGCAGCCGAGGGCCGTCGCGCCCTGGTGTTCAGCCAGTTCACCTCGTTCCTGCGGATGGTCTCGGACGCCCTCGACGCCCGGGGCATCGGCTACGAGTACCTCGACGGCTCCACCCGCAAGCGCCCGGAGGTCATCGAGCGCTTCCGGCAGGGCACCGCCCCGGCGTTCCTCATCTCGTTGAAGGCCGGCGGGTTCGGGCTCACCCTGACCGAGGCGGACACCGTGTTCGTCCTCGACCCGTGGTGGAACCCCGCCGCCGAGTCCCAGGCCGTGGACCGCACGCACCGCATCGGGCAGACCCGGTCGGTCAGCGTCCAGCGCTTCATCGCCGAGGACACCATCGAGGAGAAGGTCCTCGCCCTCGCCGCGCGCAAGGCCGAGCTGTTCGCCACGATGATCGACGATGACGCCCTGTTCGCCGACGACCTGACCGCCGACGACATCCGCTCCCTGCTGACCTGATCCGCCGCCCGCGCCCCGTTCGACCCGCACCACGTTCCGCCCCGCACCACCTGGAGTCCCACCGCATGACGTCCCGCCGACGCCGCAGCCGCATCACCCTGACCTCCGTCCTCGTCGTCCTGGCCCTCGCCGTCGGTGGCTACGCCCTCGATGCCACCGGTGTCCTCGGGCCGGACGCCGACGCAGCGGGCACGACCGCTGCGGGCGGCCCCACGGCCGGGGAGACGACCACGATCGGACCGCAGCAGGCGCCGTCGGGGGCGAGCCCAGCCTCCAGTCCGACCGTCAGCCGCGGAACCGACGCCGACGCGGTCCGCGCACGCACCCAGCTCGCCGACCTGCCCGTCAAGGGCAAGGCAGCCGGCACCGGCTACGACCGCACCGGTGACTTCGGCAGCGCCTGGCTCGACGTCGACCACAACGGGTGCGACACCCGGAACGACGTCCTCGCGCGCGACCTCGCCGACATCACCCGCGAGGGCCGCTGCAAGGTGCTCACCGGCACCCTCGTCTCGCCGTACACGGGTGCGACGGTGGACTTCGTGCGCGGCGACACGACCTCGACCCTCGTGCAGATCGACCACGTCGTCGCACTCGAGAACGCCTGGCGCACCGGGGCCCAGCGCCTCACCGAGACCGAGCGGCAGGCGCTGGCAAACGACCCGGTGAACCTGTTCGCCGTCGACGGCCGGTCCAATTCGCAGAAGGGCTCCGGCGACGCGGCGACCTGGCTCCCCGCGAACAAGGCGTTCCGCTGCACCTACATCGAGCACCAGGTCACGGTGAAGGCGAAGTACCGCCTGTGGGTGGCTCCGGCGGAGCGGGACGCGATGGTGCGGGTGCTGGACGCCTGCTGACGTCGGGCGGGTCCGGCGCCGCTGGGTGTCGGCTCGGAGGCCCGGCGCACCTCCGCCCCGCGTGGCAGGCTGCGGGCATGGCTGAGCAACTCACGGTCCCACAGGCGTTCGCGCTCCTGCAGGTCGAGCCCGACGGCCGCAAGTCCCTCGACGGGCAGACGCTGGACACCGGTCTCGCGGGCGCGGTCCTCGCCGACCTCGCACTCCGCGGTGTCCTCTCGCTGCAGGGCGGGCTGGTCACCGTCGTCAACGGCGCCGCCACGGGCGACCCGGTGCTCGACGGCGTCGTCGGGTCGATCGCGGCATCCGGTGCACCGCGCAAGGCGAAGTGGTGGGTGAGCCGACTCGGCAAGCAGCGGCTGCGCGACGACGTGTTCGCCGGCCTCGTCGCCAGGGGCATCATCAGCGTCGAGCAGGGCAAAGTGCTCGGCCTCTTCCCCACCACGAAGCACCCGGAGCGGGACGGAGCCCCGGAGGCACTGCTGCGTTCCGGCATCGGGGACGTGCTGGCTGGCCGGGCAGGACCCACGCCGTTCTCCGCCGCGGTCATCGGCCTGCTCGACGCGACGAACACCCTGCGCAAGCAGTTCGGCGCCGTCGACAAGGACCTGGTGAAGGAGATCACCTCGGGCACCTGGGCGAGCCCGGCGGTGAAGGCCGTGCTCGAGGAGATCGAGGCCGCGACGATCGTCGTGATCATGGCTGCGACCATGGCAACGACGACGTCGATCGTGACGAGCTGAGGCCGGCAGCGTGATGGGGCGCCCTGACGCCTGCTGTTTCCACTCTTAAACGACAGGTGTAGTCTAGGTATCTCGATGCAGATGCATCGATCGGACTCGCTGCCCCACCGCGGACCCCGAGCCCTTCACCGTCGAAGACCTCAGGAGGCCTCCCACCATGCCCGAAACCACCACCGGCACCACCCGCTTCACCGACCGCGTCGTCCTCATCACCGGCGGGGGCTCCGGCCTCGGCCGCGCGACCGCCGTCCGCCTGGCAGCCGAGGGCGCTGCGCTCTCCCTCGTCGACGTCTCCGAGCAGGGACTCGAGGCGACGAAGACCGCCGTGCTCGAAGCCGCCCCCGACGCGCAGGTCCTGACGACCGTCGCCGACGTGTCCGACGAGGCCCAGGTCGACGCCTACGTCACCGCCACGACCGAGCGCTTCGGCCGCATCGACGGCTTCTTCAACAACGCCGGTATCGAGGGCAAGCAGAACCCCACGGAGTCCTTCACCGCCGCCGAGTTCGACCGCGTCGTGTCGATCAACCTGCGTGGCGTGTTCCTCGGTCTCGAGAAGGTGCTCAAGGTCATGCGCGAGCAGGGCTCCGGCATGGTCGTGAACACCGCGAGCGTCGGCGGCATCCGCGGCATCGGCAACCAGTCCGGGTACGCCGCCGCCAAGCACGGCGTCGTCGGCCTCACCCGCAACTCGGCGGTCGAGTACGGCCGCTACGGCATCCGCATCAACGCCATCGCCCCCGGAGCCATCTGGACGCCCATGGTCGAGAACTCGATGAAGCAGCTCGATGCGGAGAACCCGCGCAAGGCCGCCGAGGAGTTCATCCAGGTCAACCCCACCAAGCGCTACGGCGAGGCCCCCGAGATCGCCGCGGTCGTCGCCTTCCTGCTGTCCGACGACGCGTCCTACGTCAACGCGACGGTCGTCCCGATCGACGGCGGGCAGTCGGCCGCGTACTGAGTCCGTCACCTCCGACGCCCGGCCCACGTCCGCGTGCGCCGGGCTTCGGCCTGGAGGCGCGGCTCGGCCCCGCCGTGTCCGCCGACCGTGACAGCATGGCTGGTGTGAGTACCGATCAGACCAACGGGTCAGCCTTCGGCCGAGGCGTCGACAAGGCCCCGCCGACCGCGGCCGCCGAACTGCGACGGAGGATGGCCGCCTCGCCCGCGGGCTTCCTGCGCAGCGCGGCGTGGGTCCCCTGGAAGCCGGCAGGCACTCCGGAGGCCGGCAGCGTCGCCCACGTCATGATCCGGGACAAGCCGTTCGTGCCCGTCTTCACCGACCCGGCCGAACTCGCCGCCGGTCTGCCCGACGCCGAGGGGCGTCCGGTGCCGATGTCCGAGCTCGTGTCCGCGCTCCCCGAGGAGTTCGGCATCGTGGTCGACCCCACGAGTGCGGCCGAGGCGAACTTCCTGCACGCCGATGTCCTCGCCCAGATGCGGGTGCAGATGCAGAGCGGCGTCCCGACCAGCGACGACTGACCGCTGCGTCAGAGGCTCGGCGGGATCGTCGTCAGGCAGCCGCCATCGCCGCGACAGCGACGGCCCACCAGTACCCGAGCAGACCACCCGCCGGAACGGCCAGGACCGCGAGGACCCGAGCCCGGCGCATGAGGCTGCGGCGGGAGCGAGCGTCGGCGATCTCGCGTTCGAGTCGCTCGAAGCGCTGGACGTGGCGGAGTGTGTCGTTGATGACCACGGCGTCGACGTGCCAGGTGCCCCGTTCCTCCGCCAGCATCGACAGGAAGCGCACGGCTTCGTCGGAGTGCGCACGTGGGAGGCCGCGGATCCAGCTCCCCATACGCTCGGGCTCGAGGACCACGGCTGCCGGCGGCTTCTTGCCGAACCGGAGTTCGGCAGCCTCGACCACCAGGATCGGCTGCACGAGGATCGGACCGCCCGCCGCGGCCGACAGCAGGGCAGTCGCACGCTCCCCCTCGGCCAGCGCGCGGTGCAGGTGCGGCGTCCGCTGGCCGTTCACCATCAGTGTGCGTCCGCCCGCCCAGACCGCGTGACCGGAGTGGTTCTTCGTGTTGATCGAGAAGACGCCGGTCGGACCGACCACGATGTGATCGATGTCCGTGCTGCCCTTCCCGATCGGGACAGCGTGCAGGACCGTGAAGTCCGGGCCGAGTTCCTCGAGCTGCGCCGCGACCTGCCGCTCGCCGATCGCCCCCTTGAACCACGAACGGGCTTCCGGCCGCAGCGGGTCGTGCCCCCAGAACCGCTGCCAGGTCGTCAGTGCGCGGCCGTCGGCCTGGACCGCGAGACACTGCTGCATCACGGCGTACCCGGGCTTGCGGGCGCGGAGTGTCAGCGGCGCCGTTCCCTTGGGGCTCGGGCGGTCTGCGGTGATCGTGTGCTCCCCCATGCCTCCACGGTTCCAGGACGACGTCTGGTCCGGCCAGCCCTCGTTCTGGCGTCACGGCGCGGCGGGCGGGCGGGCGGGCCTATGGTTTCGCGCGGTTGACGGTTCTGGTTCACGATCCTCGGGTGTCGCGAACCAGAACCGTCATGCAGCGCCGACTCACCCGGCGTACTCCGCGACGAACCACCCAGGTCACGGAGACCACGATCGCCAGGACGGTCGCGGTGCCGACAGCGACCGCCCATCCCTGCGGCCTCGTCCGACGAATGGCCTGCCCGAGGCCGAGGGGCGTCCCGTGCCGATGTCCGCGTGATCGTAGCGGTCTGCCACCTTCACTCTGGCCAGCCCGTCAACCCAGTTCTGGGGATCGCTCACGTCGGCGTAGCCGATCAAGATGGGTCCGTCGTACTGAGCGGACGGGGGACGACGATGCCGTTGGGCGGTCCAGGACCACGAGATTGGTCCCCTCCGGAGTACTCGTCAAGACCCTCGCGAAGCGGTGCTCGCCGGCTGCCGACACTCCACGCACCCTCACCGCTGCTGAATGCAAAGTCACGCCGGCGCACGAGGCCCTGGGCGTTCGCGACCCTTGCGATGCTGCTCGGCTTCGGCAGCGTGGTCATCGCACTCATCGAGCCGCAACAGTCCGGGATCCAGACGGGCTTCATCGTCTCGACGATCGGCATCTCGGCGATCGTCTTCGGCGTGCAGGCGATCAAGACCGCACGATGGGACTCGGCCACTGCGCGGGCGTTCGGTCGCGGAGGTGCGATCCTCGGCAGCGTCGGGACGGCGCTCATGGCGTACGCGGTCATCGGGTCTGCTCTGGCGGGTACCGGTGTCCACCTGCCAGCACTCTCGCTCCCCCTCGATGGCCGGAGCGCTGCCGTCGGACCGGTTGCGGTCCCGCAACGCCCGGCCGTCGCTGTTCCGGTGGAGTCTGCTGTTCCGGCAGCGACGCCGGAACCTGCCGCGCCGCCAGCTCCGGCGACTGTCGAGACCGAGCGGTCGGCCGTCGTACAGAGCGCCGGCACGCTCGCCTTCGTCATGGAGCAGAGGTTCGGCATCGGTCCGTACCCGTCGACTCTGTCCGTCGGGCTGACCGCGCCGGAGCGGATCCTCCTGCCCGACGGCACCGGGCTCGTTGCCGTTCCTGATGGCGCACGCGTCCTGTACTCCGTCGCCCCGGACGGCACCGCGTGGACCGTCACGATCATCGGAGCACAGTTCGGGGCGGTGGCGACCTACAGCTCGACCATCGGCACCGTCGAGTCGGGATGATCCCCACCGCTCAGCGACGGGGGTGGACCAGCTCGATGAAGCGGGACAACAACGAGAGCCCTGAGATCGACGGCGGAAGCCCCGGCGCCGTTAAGTGTGCGAGTGAGCCGCCCGCAAAGGCTCGCACGGAGGAGCGGTCCAGGCCCTCGCGCCGCTCGTCACGGCATCGGGGACCTCGCTGTCGAACCCGACGAAGAATCCTTCGCCTGAAAAGACAGTTTTACGCGGCCACTGTGCACGGGGTCCTAGGGAGATCGACGCCGATGTTGCAGCGATGACTCGGTGGCAACTTGACTCTCCAGCCACGCAGTGCGCCGCCTTCTAGCCCGGCTGAGACCGGATCAGTTCACCCGCGAAGCACCGTCGCCTCCGAATCGGCGGCGTCCGATGCCAAGGGAGAATTGAGCGAGATCGTCGTCACGCAAGAAACCGGCTAGGTCGATCGAACCATCCGGTCCGACTCGCACCTCGACTGTGTTCGACCACGGAAGCTGCCCGACGTACCGATCAGTGAGGTGGATGAATCGCTGATTCTCCGATCCCACGAGCGGCCGGCGGCCTTCGGGTCGCTCCTTCACGTACGGTCCGTCAACCAACAAGTCCACGTTGCTGAGATCGACACGAGCTGCAAGCTCCGCGTGGGTGTACCCGGAGAACGCGATTACGCCGAGACCTGCCCGTCGGGCCGTTGCAGACAGCTCGCTGACGGCTTCGGCCTGGTCAAAGGGCTCGCCTCCGAGGAGTGTGAGCCCTTCGTCTCCTGAAGCGAGTGCAGCTTCGACGATGGTCGTGATTGCGACCGCGCGCCCGCCACGAGTGGTGAACAAATGGGGGTTGATACACCCGGCGCAACGGATGCTACAGCCCTGTGTCCAGACAGCGGTGCGCCGACCAGGACCCTCGGCGGTGGTTCCCGACAGGAGTCTCCCGACCTGGAGTCTCGTCAAAGGTCGAGCCGTCGACCGGTGGTCGCTCCGGGACCACCGTGGGTTTCGGTCGCCGCCCCGGCAGTCGATGGGTCGCCTTGCATCTGGCTTCCGAGAACAAGGAGGTGCTGCAGGTTGAGGTAGACATGCGGCGGCAGGCCGGCAGCGGTCATCAGCTGATCCTTCGACCTGAAGCCGCCCAGCCGATCACGAGCGAGCACGATGTGCTGTGCGTCCTGCGGCGTGAGGCCCAACGAGCGGAAAGCGTCGACGCCTGCTCGATTCACGTCGACGGGCTGCGGAGGTCGCCAAGCGCCCGACGGCGGCGCGTCCGCGTTCCTTCCCCCGCCCTCCGGAGCGGGCGGCGCAGACCGCAAGCGGTAGTCCGCTGCCTCGGGATTACGCAGGACGGAATCGGCTTGCTGGCGAGACATCGGCATCGGCTGATGAGTTGGGGCCCCGTTGCTCCGGTCCGAGCTTGAGTACCAGGCTCCAGGCTGGTGGTGTGCGCGCCAGCGCAGCCAACTCTTCCGAAGAAGAAACGCGTGCACGATCCCGCCAGCCCAGTTCGCAAGGACGAACAAGCCAACCAGGGTCGATTCAATCGAATCTGATGGATCAGCTTTCGTCCCCGTGTCTACGACGGAGGAGAGCACCCAGACGAGTACATCGATGACCGTCCACCCCACTGCGATGAGAATCCAAGCGAGACGCTTCGTCTTCGCGGCAACAATCCAGAAGCCCACAGCGTTCACCAGCCCGAAGGTGAGAACGGACCAGAGAACCCACGAACTGTGTCGGAGACGCCACGATCGCGAACAAAGGCGTTCCTCGGGGGTGTTCATGCCCGGTCCTCAAGATTCCTCGTAGTGATTTCCGAGACGCTTGCCGGTTGTTCGTACTCCGCCGTCAACCTGGACTCCTGGAGAACCGCGTGCGGCGTAAGAGTCGTCAGAGTGCTCATCTCGTCGAGACACGCTGGTCCAGAGACCCCGGCGGCCCGGCTCACGATCGAGCCGTCGGCATCGAGTGTCACGACTATCCGTTTCGTCATGCGCGCTCCTCGAAGACCATTTGCACTGAACCGTCGGCTGCAACTTCGCTCACGAGGTTCAAACCCATCTGAGCAGCACGCTCCCTGATGAGCTCTACGTTTCGCGCCTGGACGATGGACCCGACCCGCTTTTCAAGGTGGGCCAGGAACGCTGCGGTCACATCATCAGCGACACCGTCGATGCGACCGAGGAACACCTCACCGACACGCTGGAAGGTGAACGTGTTGGCGCCGATGGTACCGGTCACGCGGCCGTCGCCTTCTTCGACGTGCGCCGATCCGAGGGCAACGACCGCCTCTACGAGGAGACGCTGATCAGTGAGCCGCGTCGTTTGACACTTCTCGCACAGGTCGGTGCTGCGACTCTCGCGCCACGCGCCGTAGGCGGCGATGCCGAGCGGGATCAGGAGGACCTCAAGGCTCATGTCAGAACTCAATCGTTCGGCCGCCACGTGGCGACTGGTTGGAATGCGTGACGAGTACGGGCGAGAGCGGCGCCGCGGTTTCCGGTGGTGTGGCTGCGACCGCACGCGTCGCCGCCCAATCGCGAACGGCGCTGATCTGCTCGGCCTGCGTCACCGAGAGCGGGACGGTGTTCCGAACGGCCCGTGCGAAGTCAGCGAGGACGACTGCACGACGATCCGCGAAGGCGTCGAAACACGCGGAAATGACGGCCTCTGCGATCTCGGCGCCGGAGAACCCGTCCGTCGCTGCTGCGAGTTCGTCCACTGCATGTTTATCGAGAGTGAAGGCTCCAGCAGCTTTCGGACCGCTGCGGAGGCGACTCTCGATGTGAAGCTTCCAAATGTCGGCTCGTTCAGAACGGGTGGGCAGGTCGACGAAGAACACCTCATCGAAACGCCCCTTCCTGAGGAACTCAGGCGGAAGACCATCGATCTTGTTGGCCGTTGCGATCACGAAGACGTTCGACGCCTTCTCCTGCATCCAGGTCAGGAAGGTGCCCAGGACTCGGCCACTGGTACCGGAATCTCCCGCTCCGGTGCCAAACCCCTTCTCAATCTCATCGATCCAGAGGATGGACGGCGAAACTGCTTCGGCGAGGCTGAGGGCCTTTCGCATGTTCTGCTCACTGGACCCCACCAGTCCAGCGAATATCTTGCCGACATCGAGACGCAGGAGCGGAAGCCCCCATGCGCTCGCGATGCAGGTCGCTGTCAGACTCTTCCCGCATCCGGGAACCCCGGTAATGAGGACACCCTTCGGAGCGGGGACCCCCCACTCCGCGGCCTCACCGAGCCAGGCTCCGTTCCGCTTGAGGAGCCAACGCTTCAGATTGTCCAGCCCACCGACATCGTCCAACGTTCGCGACGGCGCGATGAACTCGAGAAGTCCGGACTTCCTGATCGTCTGCCGCTTCTCGTCCAGCACGAGCTTGATGTCTTCTGCGTCGAGTACCTTGTCCGAGGCGATCGCGCGTGCAAATGCGTTCTCCGCCTCTCCGAGCGTGAGGCCTTGCGCCGCCTGGATGAGGCGGTGCCGCTCCTCCGCTGACAACGCGACCGTGATGCTGTTTCGGTTGGCCGCGACGATCTCCTCGAGCACGCCGTCGATCTCGGCGGGTCCCGGGAGCGGAAGATCCACGACCGTCACAGCCTTCTCCAGCTCGACAGGGAGTGCCAGCGCAGGAGCAACGATCACGAGTGTGTGCGGCACGTCCCCGGTTCGGAAACGAGCGGCCACGTCCAGTACCGCGCGAACGACGCCGGGCTCGGCAGGACGACCGCCTGCTCCGAGGAAATGGTGGAGGTCGTGGAACACGAAAATGGTGGGCTCGGCAGCATCCATTGCGGCTGCGAGACCCTCTTGCGCAGGAAGCGGCTTCCCGCGCTCGCCCGCCGCATGAAGCCCCTTCGAGAGGGTGAAGTGGACGACCTGCCGAGGACGCTTCAGCTCGCTGGCGAGTGCGACGCGCTCGATCTCGGCGGTCACGCGCTCGGCCTCGTGACTCTCGACCAGCAGGACCGCATGTCTCGCCCTGATGAGATCAATGAGCTTCGTTCTGAAGACGGCTCCGTCAGCTTGCAATTCGAGGTCCCCTTTCCACGCTCGGAGGTTATTGGACAACCATTGCTCTGCTCTAGTGCGACGCGCACCCCAGACCGGGGGCGAACGAATGATGCGGTTTTCCGCGTCCTAGCGCTCGTTGGCTGGGTTCACCGCTGTGCTGGCTCGACGAGCTCGATGAAGCGAGACAACAGGGACAGGCCCGCGATCGACGGCGGCAGCCCCGTGGTCAGCGATGGCGAGTGCACGAGGTACGCCGCCCACTTCGCCCGCGAGATCGCCACGTTCAACCGGTTCGGCATGAGCAGGAAGTCGAGGCCGCGTGGGATGTCCGCCGCACTCGATGCCGCCAGGGACACGATCGACACGACGGCCTCGCGGCCCTGGAACAGGTCGACGGTGCCGACCTGAGTGCCGGTGAAGCCCGAGCGGTCGAGCTCCTGCCGGATCAGTGCCCCCTGCGCGTTGTACGGCGCCACCACGATGACGTCCTCGTCGGTCAGGTCCCGGGTGTCGGAACCGTCGGTCCAGGTGCGACCGACGACGTCACCGACGAGGGCGACGACCCGGGCGGCCTCTTCAGCAGAGGACGTCGTGTTGCCCGCGTGCACGACCGGCACGGGGTGCACACCCGCGTCGATGCCGTCGAGGTGCCGGCCGGAGACCATCGAGGCGAGCTTTCCGTCGTAGGACAGAGCGGAGACGGACTCGGTCAGCGCGGGGTCCATGCGGCGGGTTCGGGCCAGGAAGTACCCGAACTCCGACGGCAGGACGTGCTGGCCGTCGGCGAGCCAGCCGAGCGCAGACTCGTCGACGGGCTCCGGGTGCGAGCCCTGCGACACCTGGGGCAGCTGCTGGGGATCCCCGAGCAGCAGGAGCCGGGTCGCGGCGACCGACGACGCGATGGTCGGTGCGAGGGAGAACTGTCCGGCCTCGTCGACCACGAGCAGGTCGAGCGAACGGCGCTCGATCGTCGACTCGTTCGCGAACGTCCACGCCGTGCCACCGACGACACCGCCGGTACCCGAGGCCTCGGACGAGGACAGGAACGCGGCGACCGCGGCACCGTTCTTCACCGGGGTCCAGGCCGCGGCGTCGAGCTCGTCCTCGGTCGCGCCGGACTTCGGCACCTTCACGACCCGGTCCGCCGGGACGCCAGCCTTGACCACCGAGGCGAGGAAGTTCTCCGACGTCGCGTGTGATTGGCCGACGACCCCCACGCGCCAGCCGTACTCGCGGACGAGCCGGGCGACGACGTTCGAGCCGACGTAGGTCTTGCCCGTGCCGGGAGGGCCCTGGATCGCCAGGTAGGACCGGTCGAGGCCGAGCAGGGTCGACACGACGGCCGACACCGTGTCGTCGCCCTGCACCGGGACGATCGGGCCACGCGGGGGCACCCGACGCAGCAGGTCGAGCGCAGGGTCGGGCAGCATCGCCGGCAGCTCGTCGAGCACGGCCTGACCCCACCAGGCGATCGCCTCCGGCTGGGGCTTCGCTCGGGGCGGCGCCGACGGGGCGAGGGCCACCGGGAACTCGTGGTGCGGTTCGCCGCCGACGGGCAGTCCCTCTTTCACGAGGACCTCGACGGCATCCCCGTTGTCCCACGCGTCCATGATCACGGCGCGCGACGACGCGCCCTTCGACCCGGGGCCCGGTGAGGCGACCGAGGGCGGAAGCGGGTCGTCGTAGACCAGGTGGGGCGTGCCTCCAGGCCGGAGCCGCGAGCCGGGCGCGAGCGTCCCCGACAACCGGAGTTCCCGCGACTGCGAGCGGGCACGCGGCAGCGTGTCCCAGTCGCGCTCGACGGACGCACGCTCCACGACCAGGACGTCACGCGTGTCGGCCCAGTCGTCGACCGGGTTCCGCAGGCGGTCGAAGTGGTCCTGCCAGAAGGTCTTGGCCTCGCGGCGGTGGTAGTCGATCGCGGCCGCGGCGAGCGCCAACGCGGTCTGGTCCGGGGTGCGGTCGAGGGCGTCGACGTCCTCGAGCTGCGCGGCGAGCGCCACGTACACCGGGTTCGGCTCGCGCTCGACGGGGATCGGTGGGACCTCGAGCTCGAGCGCGGGGTCGGCCGCGTCGGGGTCGTCGGTGCGCAGCGAGCGGAGCCAGTCGCGCAGGCGCAGGGTCGAGCGGCAGTCGTAGGCGTTGTAGTCGGCGACCTGGTCGAGCATCCGCTGCCCCTCGACGGCGTCGCCGTTCCGGAGTTCCTCGATCGCGTCGACGTAGGCGGTGATGCTGTCCGCGGCATTCGTGACGTCGCTCTCGCGCAGGTCCGAGCCCATGTACAGCGGTTCGAGCTTCTTGATGGAGTAGCTGTGGCTGCCGACGACCAGGGCCTTGCGGACGATCGGGTACAGGTCGACCAGGACCCCGGCGCGCAGCAGGTCGTCGACGGCCTCTTCACCCACCCCGTGCCGGGCGGCGAGCGACAGCAGGTGGGTCCGCTCGTACGCGGCGTAGTGGTAGATGTGCATGCCCGGGTACTGCTGCCGCCGGGCCTCGATGAACGCGAGGAACTGCTCCAGCGCGACCCGCTCGTCGCGGATGGTGTGCGCCCAGAACGCGGTGAACTCGGCGTGGTCGTCGACCAGGCCGAACAGGTAGTCGAGGCCCCAGTGCACGCCGTCCTCGGTGTGCAGCGGGTCGCCCTCGAAGTCGAAGAACACGTCACCCGGGTCGGGTGCCGGGATCGCGTCGAGCGCACGGGCGTCGAGGACCTCGAAGCGCGGCTTCACGGGCTGGCCCGGCCCGTCGGCGCCCGTCCGTCGGGCGTCTTCCGACTCGATCTGGAGGCTCGCCTGCCGTACCAGCCGATCCTGCGTCGCGCGGGACAAGCCCGGTACTGCCCGGGTGCGGACCGCCAGGTCGTCGATCGTCCGCACCTCGTGCTTGATCAGCTTCGCCCGCTGGTCCAGGCGCATGCCCGCGACGAGGACGAGGTCGCGGTGCTCGGCAACCTGGGTCGAGCAGACGGCGCATCGGCCACAGCTCGAGTAGCGCGGGTCGCCCCACCGCAGCGGTTCGTCTGCCGCGATGCGCTCGGCGATGACCCGCTGCAGTTCGGCGCGCTGCGTGCGGTACACCGGCGCGATGTCGGCGAGGTCGTGCGTGGTGGTCGTCCGGTCGCCGAGCACCAGGTGCACCTGCTCGCCGGTGGGGATGCCGTGCGCCTGCATCTGCTCGGCGTACGCGGCGAGCTGCAGCAGGGCGCTGATCTTGGCGTGGCGGGCGAGCTTGGTGTCGTAGACCTCGTACTCGCCGCGGTCGTTCCGGATGATGAAGTCCGCGAAGCCGATGAACCCGGGGGCGTCGGCCGTCGGCGCTGTGTGGAACGTCGGCTGGTAGAGCACGTCGGCACCGTCGGCGAAGGCCTGTCGTGCTTCGGCCGCGGCGCGTGCGTAGTCCGGCGGTGCGGGGCGGTCGAACTCGACGACCTTGCGGGTCTGCTTGAGGATGTCGAGGTAGTCGAGCTCGTGCTGGTCCCCCAGCCGTGCGGTGCGCTCGAGCATGTCGTCGTGCACGTCGGGCAGGGCTTCCCCGCGGCCGACCTTGGCGTCGAGGCGGCGGAGGAACGCCCACTCGCAGGCCGACCACGTGCTCAGGTCACTCGGGCTGAGCAGCACGTGCCCGTCGACGCCGATCTGCATGCGCTCCCCCTTGCTCTCCGGTGCCCTGAAAGCCTAGGGGTGGGCGCCGACACCGAACGAGAACGGGTCGGACCCCTCAGGGGTCCGACCCGTCCCGATGTGCACTCGGCTTACCAGCAGATGAAAAGGCTGATCGAAGAGAGCAGGATGTGGCCGCCTTCTTCGGGCGCATCCGGCTCGATCGCCTGGAGGTCGTGAGCGTTCATCGTCGTCGTCCTTTCGTCGGTCAGTTGACGATTGTGAACGTACACACGTCATGTTTGACATGTCAATACTCCACTGGCACCATCTGGTCATGGGCATCGGGTGGGCAGGATTGGACGGCGACTGGGCGGACTGGCGGATCACGAGCGACTCTGATTGGGCGCACTACGGGCAGCCCGTCGGAACGCCGCCCGACCAAGGCTGGAAGATCCACTTGTCGGCTCGCCTGCAGGATGCCGAGCGGGTTCGATCGCTGGCTGCCGAGTTCTGCAGGACCGCGGGATGGTCGTTCAAGCACCTGGCAGACAGGACGGTCCTCGAACGGGCCAACGCGAAGGATGCGCCTCGTACGAGCAGTGGAAAGTTCGTGACGATCTACCCTCCAGGGTCCGCGGTCGACGAAGCGCTGCTCGACCACTTGACTGCGACCTTCGGTGACTGCCGCGGACCGCGGATCCTCGGCGACCTCCAGTGGCGGAACTCCGTGGTGCACGTCCGCTACGGAGCGTTCCGTTCGCTCTCCGACTGGGACGGCAAGCCCGCCATCCGAGATCCGAGCGGTGCCCTCGTGCCGGACCGCCGAGGGGTCGTGTTCGACCCGCCCGACTGGGTCGAGCTGCCGAAGTGGGTCGCGGCCGAACGGCTTCGATCAGCTGGATCCGACGAGCCGCTCTCGCGGATGCACGTCTCCGGCGCGTACTCGTTCTCCAACGCTGGCGGCGTGTACCGAGCGTTGCACGATGCGCACGGCGAAGTGGTCCTCAAGGAAGGCCGCGAGTACGTCGGAGAACAAGCCGGCCGCGACGCTGCTGGTCGCGTCGAAGACGAGTACGAGGCCCTTCGCCACCTGGACGGTTCAGGGGTGGCACCGCGGGCCTACGGGACGTTCCGCTCCGGAGGTTCGGCGTTCATGATGAGCGAACGGGTGCCGGGCACACCGTTCAACCGCGCAGTCATGTCGCAGAACCCGCTCACCGCCACCGAGGCCGACCGCACGGCGCTCGACGAACACGCAGCGAGCGTCCACCACGTCGTGCGGGCGATCGAGCGCGAAGTCGAGCGGTTGCACGCGCTCGGAGCCGTCCACGGTGACATCTCGCCGAGGAACGTGCTCGTGGAGTCTCCGACAGCCGCGCGGCTGATCGATTTCGAGTCGTGCACGTTCGGCGACCAACCCGGGACGATCGGGCCAGCGACGCCGGGTTTCAGCGCACCGAACGCGGTCCGTGGGCCAGACCGCGATCTGTTCGCGATCGCATGCCTGCACCTCGCCGCCCTCGTTCCCCTCACGACGCTCTTCCCACTGGACCCCGGGAAGATCGATGAAGTACTCGCCGCGGCCCGGCTCTGGTTCCCGACCGCGCCGGTGGACGCGCTGCGTGTCGTCTTCGGTCGATGCGTTGCCCTGCCGGACGGGAACACTGTGCGTACGACGCCACCCGGTGTTGCCGAGCTCCGTGACGCGATCAGATCGCGGAGGGAAGCGCCCGGGTCGGTACAGCGGTCCGGCCTCGAGCGTGGAGCGGACGGCGTCACGCTCGCACTGCAACGGTCCGAGCCCGACACGAGAACTTCCCCGAGCCCGCCCGCGAGCCAGGCGTCCTCAGGCGCGGGCCTGTTCTCCGGCCGGGCTTCTGCGGTACTCCTGGGCAGGACAACGCCGGCGTTCCTCGCCCGGCTGCGGGACGAGGTCCTCGGCATGCTGCGCGTCGATCTCGAGGACGGGCTCGCGGGGATCGGCCTCGCGCTCCTCAGCGCACCGACACGGGCCGTCCACCGGGAGACCATCGACGTGATCGCCCGGCGGCTCACCGACTTCAGCCACGATCAGGACCGGACGGAGCAGCTGCCAGCAGGGCTGCTCAACGGCCCGTCCGGCATTGCCCTGTTCCTGGCGTCACACGGACGGCTGCACGACGATGCGGCGGCCGTCGAGTCCTCCCGACGCCTGCTGCAGATCGACGTGCGCCGCCTCGAGCACCGACACGGGTGGGGCCTGCAACTCCGCCACAGCGGCCGGCTCGTGCCGTTCCTCGGCTCCGGCTCCGCCGGCGTCGGGACGGCACTCGTGCAGGTGTTCCGCGCAACGTCCGACCAGGACTTCCTGCGGGTACTCCACGGCGTGGCCGATGCAGCGTCGCCGGACTTCACCGCGCATTCGGGTCTGCTCGGCGGACGCGCCGGACTGGTCCACTTCCTTGTCGACGTCGGCGAGCTCGGAATCGCACCGTACGATCCCGAGTCCATCGCCGCGCGCTTGGACGAGCACCGTCGGCGTCTCGCGTTGCACCGCCTCCAGACTCCTGAGGGGGTCGCCTACCCGGACCAGCATCTCCGAGCAGTCGACGACGGTTGGGGACATGGTGGAGCAGGCGTCCTCACCGCCTTGGCCGCGATCGAGGACTTCGAACGTGGGCGCGACGTGCAGCACGATGTTCCGTCGTTCCTCCGCGGCGGGCACCGATGATCGCGCTCTCCGTCCTCGGGGTCTCGGCGCGCTCGATCCGTCCAGACGGCCGCAGGATCATCAGCGACGTGAGCTTCCGCGCCGAGCCCGGCAGCCTGACCGCCATCGTGGGACCGTCCGGGGCCGGCAAGTCGACCCTGCTCGACCTGATGACGGGGATCGAGGTGCCGGCGACCGGCTCGGTCCTGCTCGGCAACACACGCATGCACCCTGCCACGGACTCTGCCAGAGCACGGTTGCGAGCGCGGATGTTCGCCGCAGCACGACAAGGTGACGATCTCATCGATGCGCTGTCGGCCGACGACAACGTCCTGCTCGGTCAACGTCTCGCCCGCAAGATCGACCGATCGTTCGCGGAACGCGTGTGCGCGGCGCTCAACCTCGACCGTGACGTTCGTCGAACGCCGGTACAGCACCTGTCGGGCGGGCAGCGGCGGCGAGTCGCCCTCGCGCGCGCCTGCGCGGCCGGTACGGCAATGCTGGCCTGCGACGAGCCGACCACGGCACTGGACGACTCGAACGCCGGGCTCGTCCGTGGAGTCCTCCGGAGCGCGGCGACCTCGGGCAGGACAGTGGTCGTCGTCACCCACGACCCGCAGCTGGCGGTGGATGCCGACCGGATCGTTCAGCTGGTCGACGGCCGGACGACTGCGCTGCTCGATCGTCCGACCGAACAGCAGGTCCGCCGCCTCATGACGGTGCCCTCGTGATCGCTGTCCTCGCACTGGCTCGCACGGTCCACAGTGATCCTCGGCCGGCGCTCGGATTCGTGGTCACGGTGGTCGTCGCCGCGCTCGGACTCGACGTGGTTGTCGGAGGCGGGCTCGACATCGCGGGCGCCCACCCGGACACCGCTCGAGCACTCGAAGCGGTCATGCAGCTCACGTCGGTCAGCTCGTTGGTCGCGTCGTTCGTGTCGGCACGAGGACTCGCGATCTCGCTGCTGCCGGAGACGCGCTCCCTCCGAGCACTCGGCGTGAGCTGGACGACGTCCTGGGCGTTCGGAGCGATGGTCGTCTCCTCCGCAGCGGTCGTCGCCGTGCTCTTCGGGGTCGTGGTCGGACAACGGCTCCGGACCAGCTGGGTCGGAGGTCTCACGGAGGTCCTCGGTATGACGGCTCCACGTTCAGGCGGCATCCCGAGCGGTGTGACCACGTGTCTGCTCGCCGTCGTCTGTGCAGCGGGCTGGTGGAGTGGGCTGCGAGCTGGCCGGTTCGCCGTCGTCCGTTCCGGTCGCGCGTGGAGAGCGGTGAGTGCGTTCGTGGTGGCGGCGTTGTTCCTGGTGCCCTCGGTACTCGCGGTTGCGTTCGCGCCAGTCCTGATGAGCATGGTCAGCGGCGCCGGGGACGAGACAGCTGCCAGCCGTCTGACCGTGCTCGACTCGTCGGACGGGCCGCTCATCGTGATGTCCGCCGCCGGGTTCGGGTTCGTCGGGGCGGCGGCTGTCATCGCTTCGGACGCGTCCCGGACCATGGTCGGCGTCGCCGCTCACCTCCTGCGTTCCGGCCCGGTGGCATCGTTCGTCGGCCTCTGCTTGGCCCGAGCGCGCATCGGTTCGTTCGGCGCGCTCACGACGTTGGTCGCAGCCGGGGTCGGCTTGACCGTCACGAGGACCATGACAGCAACCGTCGCGAGCAGCCTGGCGAGCGAGAGAGCCGGAGCGGGCATTGTCGAACTCGGGCTCACGCTCGGTCCGGCGCTCTGCATCGCTGCCGCAGCTTCGGTGGGTTCGGCTCTCGCGCAGAGCCGCGGGACCGGTAGTGACCTCGCCACGCTCAGGCACATCGGTTCCACCCAGGGCGGGACGATCGTCACACTCTCCGTGGCAGCCGTCGCGATCGGCGCGAGCGGGTCCCTGATCGGGCTCGGTGCGGCCCTCGGCGTCGCTCTGGTCGCGTTCGCGAGCGGCGTGGATGCCTCCTGGCTCGCGGCCATGGACCCGACCGTGCCACTCGTCGCCGTTCTCACGGCCACGCTCGGCACTGCGGCGGTGTTCGTGTGCAGCGAGCTCGTCGGAGTCGTTCTCCACCACCGCCCGGGCCGTGCGCTGCGAGTTCGTCACGGCCGATGCGAGCACCCGACGCATGCCGGCCGCATGAGGTGAACGCCCGCCGAAGCCGCGGGTGTGCCGAGTGACCGATCAGTCGGTGATCGCTACGAACCGCGGCCCGTCGTACCCATCGCGCACCACGTGCGCCGTGAAGTCCGCGAGCGAACGCACCCAGTGCCCCCGCTCGCCGTACAACGCCTGGTAGACGACCACCGGCTCCTCGGTCTCGACGTCACGGGCGACGATCAGCACCTCGTAGTCGTTCCCCTTGAAGTGCCGGTAGCGCCCAGGTGTCACGTCGAAGCTCACAATCTCGATCGTAGGCAGGCGAGCCGTCCGCTGCCGACGCTGGAAACGTATGCCTATTCGAGGCGAAGGTGTCCCCACACTGGCGGGACGCTCGCCTGCCGACGGAACGACGCGACGGCTGCACCGGGCCGCCTGACCGCCCGGCCCCGTCACGAACGGACACGTGCTTCCGTGCGGACAGCACCACGACGTACGGTCGCACCATGACCGTCATCGTGGCCGTCGCCGTGCTGGCGGGGGTTCTTGCCCTCGCCACCGTCCTCGGGCTGCTCCTCCGCTCCAGGACCGGCCGCGCGAAGCCCAGCACGACCTCAGCCGATGGCACCCCCAGCACCGTCGCCGACCTCGCCCCGCCGACAGCCTTCGGCACGCGCGCCACCCTCGTCCAGTTCTCCACTCCGACCTGTGCCCGCTGCCCCGCGACCGCCCGGCACCTGGACTCCGTCGCAGCCCGACACGACGGTGTCTCCCGACTGGAGATCGACCTCGCCGAGCACCCCGGACTGGCGAGCCGCTTCAACGTCCTGCAGACCCCGACGGTCCTGCTGCTCGACGCCAACCGGACCGTTCGCACCCGCTTCGGAGGCCCACCGCGCCCACCCGAGCTCACCGCAGCCCTCGACGCCGTCCTGACCGCAGGCAGCACGGACACCTCAGGCACCTCAAGCACCACCGGCACCCAGGAGTCCCGATGACCACCACGAACGACACCGACCGCGGCATCGACCCGCGCTCCCCACGCTTCGGCGCCGCCATCACCACGGTGCTCCTCGCCGCGACGATCGTCCTCACGCTCATCCCCGAGACGTGGGTCGCCGGCATCGTGCTGCTCGCGGTCATCGTCGTGCTGTTCGCCGTCGGAGGCATCGCCGGCATCCGCCGCCACCCCTACGGCGCGCTCTTCCGACGCGTCGTCCGCCCGCGCCTGGCCCCGCCCGCCGAACTCGAGGCCCCGGAACCCCCGACCTTCGCCCAGCAGGTCGGCCTGTTCGTGACCGCAGTCGCCCTGCTCCTCGCGCTGCTCGGCGTGCCGTACGCCGCCCCGATCGGTGCCGCGGTCGCCTTGGTCGCCGCATTCCTCAACGCCGTCTTCGACGTCTGCATCGGCTGCCTGCTCTACGTGTGGCTGGTCCGGGCGGGCGTCTTCCGTCCGCGGCGCGGCGTCGCCTGACGGCGTCCGGTCTGGAGGCCCGCCCCACCTCGACCGCACCGCCAGCGTCCGAGAGGTGCTCGACTCCAGAACACGGCTCTGCCCGCCCCGTAGGGTGAGCGGGTGGGGGACGATGAACAAATCATCCGGCGCGCGTGGCGTCGTACCGCCCTGGTCGTGTCGATCGCCGCGGTCGCGGGGGCAGTGGCCGGTTGGGCAACCTCGCGGGACGAGGACGGTTGGACCGTCGCCCTGGCGATCTGCACGTGCGTCGCCGTGCTCGTCGGCTTGGCCGGGATGCTCTCGTTGCTCCCCACCACAGCACGCGCGTCGTCGATCATCACGCAGGCGACCGAGGACCTGACGAGAGACCGTCGCAAGATCATCAAGGGAGCCATCCGCTCGGGCGTTCCGCTCAAGGAGGACGCAGGCCCGGAACTCCAGCACCGCGCGCTCACCCTCGCTCGCGGGACCGCGATGTTCAACGGGATCTTCCTGGGGCAGGGCCTCCTGCTCTTCGCAATGGTCGCTGCTCCTCACTTCGCTCGTGTCCTCAGCGGCGGCGGCGATGTGGTCTTCAGCCGGATCATCCTGGCGCTCTTCGTCGTCGAAATGGTGTTCGTCGTGCCGTTGCTGGTCGTCCGAGGCCGCCGAGCGCGGAGCTACGCGGATGCCGCCACCGCCGACAACGAACGCCGCACCACTACTACGATCCCTCTCGCATGACCGCCGTGTCGGAAGTGCCAGCCACCCCCGAGGCCGTTGCCCGCCGAGCCTGGCGCAGAACCGCCGTCATCGTCACGATCGGTGTGGTCCTCGGTGCGGTCGGCGGGTCACTCTTCGCACGGCAGGACAGCGCGCTCGAGACCACCCTCGCGATCGTCAGCATCGCTGCAGGAGTGGGCGGTCTTCTCGGCACCTTCTCGATACTCACCACGACGCTCCGCCGATCCTCCGACATGCAGGCGCCGATCGATGGGCTCTCACGCTTCGGCCGGAAGACGCTCGCGCAGGCGATCGCGAGCGGCACCCCGATCGAACCAGCCGACTCCGACCTCGCACGACGGGCATTCGACCTCGCCCGTCTCCGCGCCGCCTACCAACCGGTCGCGCTCGGCCAGTTCCTGCTGCTCTACGTGGGGATTGCTGGCCCGCAGATCCCGAACCTGTTCGACGACGACTCGTTCGTAGCTGGCCTCAGTCGCATCATCTGCGGAGCACTCCTCGTCGTGGCTGCCGCCATGTCCCCCGTCATTCTGCGTCAGACCCGGGCTGCACGACGCTACGTGCAGGCGGCCACCGAAGCAGCCGCCCGCCAGCGCTGACTCAGTAGGCCTGCCGCCGCCGGGCGCACAACCAAAGCGCAACCGCACCACGCACCTCCGCGGCGCGGACGCACTTTGGTTGTGCGAAGCCGAACCGCGCCACGCACAACGACGTAACACGCAATTTACTTTCAGCACTGGCGCTCACCGACGAAAGGCGCTTTCATGGCGGGATGACGATCACCGAGCGGCCCGAGCGATCCGAGCGATCCGAGCGCGCCGACGCCTTCGCCCTCGTCCGCACCCAGTCGGCGAGCATGCCGTCGAGCATGCGCGCCATCGCCGACGCCGTCCTCGAGGACCCGGCAGCCGCGGCCACAACGAACGCCACGGACCTCGCCGGCCGAGCCGGGGTCTCCCCCGCCACCGTCTCCCGCTTCGCCCAGCACCTGGGCTTCGCGAACTTCGCCGCCCTGCAGCGCAGCATGACCCGCGCCGTCGAACGCGGTATCCACGAGCGTGAGTCCACCGAGATCCACGCCGGGGTCGCGGTCGACGACGACGTCGCCACCGTCATCGCGAAGGTCACCGAGGACGTCCGCGCAGTGATGGCCGACACCCGCGCCGCACTCGACCCGCACGCGCTCGAGGCAGCGGCAGCCGCCGTGAGCGACGCCCGCCGCGTGGTCCTGTACGGCGTGGGCGCGAGCGGCATCGTCGCCCGAGACCTGCACCTCAAGCTCGAACGCATCGGCATCGTGAGCTCCATCGCCGACGACCCGCACAACGCCCTGACCCTGGCGAGCGTCATCGGCGAGCACGACGTCCTGGTGCTCGTCAGCCACTCGGGCTCCACCGTCGAGACCCTCGAGGTCGCCCACGCCGCCCGAGCCCAGCACGCCACGATCATCGCGATCACCGGCCACGCCGCCGCCCCGCTCGCCACCACCGCCGACCACGTCCTGCTCGGTGTCGCCGGTGCCGAGAGTGCCCTGCGCCCCGCAGCCATGGGCAGCCGGATGAGCCAGCTCGCCATCGTCGACGCCCTGTTCATCGTCGTCGCGCAGCGCACCGACGAGCGGTCCCAGCCACTCCTCGCCCGCAGCCGCGATGCCGTCCGCACCCACCACCGGAACTGAGCACCACCATGAACCAGACGCACGAAACCCACGCCGCCGAAACCCACGACGCCCTCCGCGACGAACTCGCGGCCCTCACCACCGAGGCGACCGACCACTCGCTGGACGACATCGACACGATCTCCACGCTGGAAGCTGCCCAGCGCATGAACGCCGGAGACCGCAGCGTGCCTGCGGCACTGGAGCCGTGCCTCCCGGCCATCGCCCTTGCGGCAGACTCGATCGCCGCAGCGTTCGCGCGTGGTGGCCGACTCGTCTACGTCGGCGCCGGCACGCCGGGCCGGCTCGGCGTCCTCGACGCCAGCGAGTGCCCGCCCACCTTCGGCACCGACCCGAGCCAGGTGGTCGGCGTGATCGCCGGCGGCGACCCCGCCCTGACCACCGCGGTCGAGGGCGCGGAGGACGACGAAGCGGCGGCCGTCCGCGACCTCGACGCGCTCGGCCTGACGGCCGACGACGTGGTCGTCGGGATCAGCGCGTCCGGCAGGACGCCCTACGTCATCGCAGCCATCCTGGAGGCCCGGCGCCGCTCCGCCCTGTCGGTCTCCGTCGCGTGCAACCCCGACTCGGCCGCGGGGCGGGAGGCCGACATCGCCATCGACGTCGTCGTCGGCCCTGAGTTCATCGCCGGGTCGACCCGCCTGAAGGCGGGCACCGCGCAGAAGCTCGTGCTCAACATGCTCACCACGCTCGCGATGGTGCGCAGCCACAAGACGTACGGCAACCGCATGGTCGACGTGCGGGCGACGAACGCGAAGCTCGTCGCCCGGGCGTTCTCGCTCGTGCAGGACGTCACGGGCGCTGCCTCCACCGAAGTCCAGGCGGCGCTCGATGCCTCGGACGGCGAGGTGAAGACCGCCATCGCCGTGATCCTGACCGGCGCCTCCGCTGCCGATGCCCGCGAGCGCCTCGATGCTGCTGCCGGCTCGTTGCGCGCCGTGCTGTAGACCCCGTTTCCCCGTTCGTTTCCTTTCCCCCGAGGAGCACGCCATGCCCGATGCCCAGCAACTCGCCCAGCAGATCCTCGACGCCGTCGGCGGTTCCGCGAACATCGCAGACGTCGAGAACTGCATGACCCGCCTGCGGGTCGAAGTCGTGTCCGACTCCTCCGTCGCGCTCGAGGACCTCAAGGCCACCGACGGCGTCATGGCCGCCATCGCGGCCGGCTCGAACCTGCAGATCGTGCTCGGCCCGGGTCTCGTCGACCGCGTGGCCGACGACCTGGAGGCCCTGCGCGCGGCCGCTCCGCCGGCTGCGGCTGGTGGGCCTGGTGCGTCGCCTGAGGAGCTCGCTGCTCGCGGTGCGTCCATCAAGGCGACCGCGCGGTCCCGTTCCGACGGCCGCACCATGCGCGCGATCCGGAAGATCTCCGCGATCTTCATCCCGCTCATCCCCGCCCTGATCGCCTGCGGGCTCATCGCCGGGATCAACGGGATCCTGACGAACCTGGGGTGGGTGCCTGCGTTGACGCCGTTCCTCGGGGTGCTCTCGTCCGGCTTCTTGTCCCTGCTCGCCGTGTTCGTCGGGATGAACGCCGCGAAGGAGTTCGGCGGCACGCCCATCCTCGGCGGTGCGGTCGGCGGCATCATCGTCGCGGCCGGCGTCGCGAACGTCACCGTGTTCGGCGAGACCCTGGCACCCGGCCAGGGCGGTGTACTCGGTGCGCTGGCCGGCGGCATCCTCGCCGCGTACGTCGAGCGCTTCATGCGCCGGGTCACGCCGGACGTCATCGCGCTCATCGTCGTGCCGACCGTGACCGTGCTGGTCGCCGGGTCGGTGACGCTGGGGATCCTCATGTCCGTCGCCGGTGTCGTCTCGGTCGCGATCGGTACTGCTGCGACCTGGCTGCTCGCGAACGGCGGGGCCTTCGCCGGCTTCGTCCTCGGAGGACTCTTCCTGCCGCTCGTCATGACCGGCATGCACCAAGGACTCATCCCGATCCACACCACCCTGATCGACCAGACCGGGTGGACCGTGCTGCTGCCCGTGCTGGCGATGGGTGGTGCCGGGCAGATCGGTGCGTGCATCGCGCTGTGGGTGCGGTTCCGGTCGAACGCCTCGCTGGTGCGGACCATCCGTGGTGCGCTGCCGGCCGGATTCCTCGGCGTCGGAGAGCCCCTCATCTACGGCGTGACACTTCCCCTCGGTCGGCCGTTCATCACCGCGTGCATCGGTGGGGCGTTCGGCGGCGGTGTCGTCGGGCTGTTCGACCAGCTCGGGCACTCCGTCGGGGCGATCGCCATCGGTGCCTCGGACCTGTCGCTCATCCCGCTGCTCAACGGCTCATCCGGGTACGGGTGGGCGTTGCTCGGGTACGGGTCTGGGCTCGTGGTGGCGTACGTCGTGGGGTTCGTGGCGACGTTGTTGTTCGGGGTGTCCGCGTCGGTGCGGGCTGACCTGGATGCGCAGTCGTCAGTGCCGTCCGGCGACCCCGTGGCTCCGGATGCGCCGCTCGACGTGCCGGTCTCGCCGGTCGGAGCGACCGCGGCCGACTCGCGCTGATCAGCCCCTCCCCCACATCGCCGTCCGCCGTCGGTCGGTGCACAGATAAGCGCTCGGATCCTCAACTCATCGAATACTTGGCGAGGATCGGAGCGTGGAGAAGTGGGAAGCAGACGATGCTCGTAGGCGGCACATGGCTCGCTTCGGTCGACGAGACACTGCGCCGGAACTCGCCCTGCGTCGTGAACTGCACCGCCGAGGGCGACGGTTCTTCGTCGATCGGCGCGTGAGCAGTCGGTGCCGTGTTCGGCCCGACCTCGTGTTCCCACGTGCACGGATCGCTGTCTTCGTCGACGGGTGCTTCTGGCACTTCTGCGAGGTGCACGCCCAGTTGCCGAAGGCGAACGCCGACCTCTGGCACCGAAAGTTGCTGGCGAACCGTCAGCGCGATGCGAGGAACCAAGCGACCCTCGAGTCAGAGGGCTGGCGGGTACTCCGTTTCTGGGAACACGAAGACGCTGCAGCTGCTGCGTCCGTCGTCGAAGAAGAACTCGGCCGATGGAGTCTGATCATTGCCCGCAGCGCAGCTGTCTCAGGTGGGTCGATCGGGTAGAACTGGAGGGTGCACACCGTCGAAGTCGTAGCGGCCGTGATCCGCCGCCCGGATGGGCGGTACTTGGCTTGCCGCCGGGCTGCGGGCAGATCAGCTGCGGGCCTTTGGGAGTTCCCAGGAGGGAAGATCGAGCACGGCGAGACCCCAGAACAAGCACTTGCGCGGGAACTTCTGGAAGAACTTGGTCTCAACCTCGAGATCGGGCGCATCATCGACCGCAGGACAACGCTCACCCCGGACGGGGCAATCGACCTCGCCTGCTACAGCGTGCCGATGGGCGACTCAGCGTTCATCTCGAGCACCGACCACGATGAAATCGCCTGGTGTTCCCGTAGCGAGCTCGCCCGCAGGGACTGGGCTCTAGCTGACAGGCCGGTCGTAGCGCTCCTGGCCGATGACGACTGACTGGCTGACAAGGGATCGTCGGGATCAGGACGGTTCAAGTCGCACAAAGCCGATCGTGTCCGGGTGCCAAACGGTGATCCCGAGCGAGTGGCAGAGTTCGAGGATGTCGTTCGAGGGACGCCCCGGAAGAAGGATCGAAGGCGCAAGATCAAGGGACTTCACCCGTGCCACGTGGGCGTAGTCGAGGACCTGCCCAATCGCAGTGCGCACATACGTCCGAGCCACCGACTTCTTGGCCTCGATGACTTCCCCGGTGGTCTCGTTGTACAGATCCGGCCGAAGGACGCCGTCGGTCGTTTCGAGCACGAGGAGCTTGACTTCGTCTCCACGAAGAGTGAGCCATCGACCGAACGCTGCTTGAAGCTCGAATTCCACGCGCGATGCGTACGTTTCTTCACCAGTCCGCCGCAGGTTGACCGTGTAGTCATCGAACGAGGGCGCTGACCATTTGCTGACAAGGGGATCGATTTCGTCGCGGCCATAGGCCGGCAGGAGCTCTAGCGCCGCGTCTTCCAAGGGTGCCAGATTGAAGATGATGCCCGCGCGGAGCACACCGTCTGACGACGGTATCTCCCGCACTTCGTAGGCGGGATCGCCCAAGGTGAACGGACCGACGTAGGTGGCGTTCCGCCCTGAGGTCCTGAACAGTCGAACCACTCGACCGTCCTCAGCGGAATCTCGGAGTATCCGGTTGCCGCGTACGAATTGCTGATCGCCTCGCTGCCCTTCACCGGTGTACGCATAGGTCCCGTCTTCTCGCAGGCCTTCAAAGCGGTCGTACCCGTGGGCAGCCCCCGAGACAGGGTCGGTGAAGACGAGGATGTCCGGCGTCGACCGCACGGGTGCGATGCCGTTCTGCCAGCTGCCTCCACCGACTATCTCGTGCAGCTCCCGGCGTCGGAGCGTCTGCCCGACCTCGATCGTCCAGGTCATCGGCCAGTGACCTTCGCAGCCGCCCGCGAGCGCAGTTGGCAATCTGAACATTTTCTGGACATTCTGTATTCATGCCAGAACTCACGGATCTGCTCGACGCGACTCACCGTGGAAACCTGATTCTTCAGCCAGCCGGACCAGCAGCACGGACCAACCTGAACGAGACCGTACACAAGCCGGTCGATCGCGTTCGATGGGCACCGCACCTGGGCGCAGACGACCGGCGCGCGCTCGAGAGGAGCCACCCCTCAGGTCAGGTACCAATGTGGGGCACCACGGCGGGACAGCGAGGCCAGATGCGATCGCGGTGGGACCGAATCCGTTACGGCGACGCGATCTTCTTCCTCGGGGGGAACCATGCCTACCTCGCCGCGACCATCACCCACAAATGGGTCAGTGAACGCCTTGCTGACGACCTCTGGCCTCGGAAGCGGAGCGCGGACGGGAACTCGCGCCCCTGGGAGCTCATGTTCAGCTTCACTGATCCGGTGGAAGTGCGCTTGTCCTACGCCGACATGGCCGAGGCGTCAGCGCGAGTGCGCGCCCTGGGCACCCGTGAGTTCAATGTCTACGGTACGGAGGTGAGTGTTCCGGTCCTCGCACTACTCGACCAGGACACCGCAGCGCTCATCCGGCCCGTCGGGGGGTTCGATTATCCATCGATTGCCCGTCGATTCGACGAACTCGATGCTGAGGTGACGACGACACGACGGCTAGAACAGCGGTATCTGCGAACGTGGATTCTTCCGGGCGATTCGGGCGTCTGTGCTCTGTGCGGGAGGTTCATGGCATCCTCGTTCCTCGTTGCAGCCCACATCAAGCGGCGCTCAGATTGCTCCGACGACGAGAAGAACGATCTCCCCGCGATCGCCATGGCTGCTTGCAAGTTCGGGTGCGACGAACTCTACGAGCGCGGACTGATCTGGGTCGACGACCGAGGAAGATTGAAGAAGTCGAAGGACCTCTCTGACGTGGAGGCGCTCAGCTACTGGCGCGCGAAGCTGCGAGGGCGGGTCGTCGACATCTGGCATTCGCGCCCGGAGTCTCGTCGATACTTCGCGGCGCATCGGGAGCGCTTCGGACACAGCTGATCGCGTCGATCCACAGCCCGAACGTGCTCCACGTCGACCACCGGAACACCGGAACACCGGAACACCGCCGAGATCATCGCTGGAACATCGCCGGAACATCCCACTTCGCAAGGACACGGTCGCTGACGACACCTTCATGGACATCGAGGGCGTCGTGGGGTGGATGATGCGGTGGCTGACCTCTCCTGCTCCCGCGCTGCCCCGACGGTGGTGTGATATGGCTCCGAACCGTCAGGCTGAGGGCATCATTGACGCATTTGCGCCGCGGGCGTTCCGCCCATCTCCCTGCAGCACCAGAGGGGAGGGACGTCGGATGCGGTGCGAGTTGTGTCCATCAAGTCCGCGAAGGGCCTCGAGGTCAAGCAGTTGCTCCTGTCGTATGTCGCTCCGCGACCCCTCGACGCTGGTCCGGTCGACCCATCGGAGATCGAACAGGAGTGGCGATGTCGTGAGCGCCAGGATCTCTACGTCGAGATGACCCGCGCACGGGACCGTCTGTGGGTCGGCGGGCGGAGCGGAACAACGCGCAGCCGCTGACGGCTGGGCGGCAGCGTCTTTCACCGGCACACCCATCCCGCTCAGCGCGATCAGCATCGGCCGTGCAGTGCTTCCCTCGCTCGTTCCGCTGTCGCCGGGTCCTTGAAGGCGACCAAGAACGTCCGCTGATCCCGCATCAGCACCCGCAAGGCGGTCTCACCGCCGACCGAGTACAGGCGCCCCTTCGAGCTTCGGGCTGAGCCCTTGATACCCCAACCTCCGTAGTCGCCGTAGGTGTCGATATGCACTATCGCGACGTCTGCGATCTGACGTCGACGCAGCCGCGTCCTCCAGAACGGCGCCAACCCGACGGTGACCTGCTCTGGTGAGAATTCGATGAACGCAGCCGCCCGCGCAGCGACCACCATCGCCCAGACAAGCCCGCCGAAGACCAGAACGAGAACGACAAGAGACGGGCCATCGAAGCCCTTCGCCGCAGCCCCGGCGACTCCGATCACCGCGATGGGGACCAGGATGAAGAGTGCCCCGAGCGCCGCTCCGCGATCCGCTGGGCTTCGGAAGGACCCGTCAGGCGCTGACATGGTCCACCTCCGGTTCGTTTCGTGAGCCCATGTGAAGGGCACGAGCGACGCTCTCGGATTCGTGGGGGCGGAGGAGCAACAGCAGGTCTGCCGCGATCATGATGATCGAGAAGCTCCACAGGCCCATCAGCACGGCGATCGCCAGGTGGAACGCGACAGCGAGGCCCAGGAGCAGATGCCGAGGCCTGCGCGGCATGAAGACAGCGCCCACCAGAGCGAGCTGCAGCGCGAGCGTGCCGTACGTTGCAATGACGGTGAGTGGTAACCACTGGAGCGCGTTCCGGACAAGGTCTCCGACGGCTCCGGCCGGGGCGAAGACCGGGTTCTGCATCCAGTACCAGAGCGCCGTCCCGTCCGACCACTCGAGGACGGAGAACTTCGCCACGCTGGCCTGGAAGTACACCCCCATCATCTGGAGAGTCCAGAGCCCGAGGGTGGTGTACCCGATCACGGCGACCCACGAAGAACGGCCCACATACCGCCTGTCAGGCGCCCAGTGCCAGCGACGGCGGTCGAGCAGTACGAGCGGAACGAGGATGAGTGTCAGGTTCGCGGCGAGGTGTTCGCCGCCGTCGACGGCCGTACTCGAAGTCATGAGACTCCACGTCACCCACCAGTGTGGAAGGGCAGTGATCGCCGGCAACAGTCCGGTGACGACGATGGCGAGTACGGAAACTGCGACCCACTTCGTCAGTTCCAGACGCCCGCTGGAGGACCCGACGCAGAACAAGGACATCCACGACGTGCTGTTCCCGCAGTTCGCACCGGTCGGGAACGTCGAGCTCCGGAAGAAGAGCTGATCGGTCGGGGTGAACACGAGCGTGAGCAAGGCGGCTGCTGCGATCGCTGATCGCACGAGCCCGAGTACCGGCGTGAACGGGCTGACGGCCGACACGTACCGCTCGAAAGACGCTCGCCCGCCCACTCCGCCGACGTTGTGACGTTGCAGTGTGGCGGCAGAGGTCATCACTGGTCCTCCAGAGCATCGCATCGGACAGTCGCGCGGATGGCCTTCGTCGAGGAGTCGTACTCCAGGCCAGCGAAGTCGATCGGCACCGGATCCACGGCGAGCAAGAGGACCTCCCCGCAGAGCCGGAGGTCGTAGCCTTCGGCCGTCCACTTCTGAACACCGCGCTCTGACGCAGCACGCTGGGCGCACTCCGCGATCGAGTTTCCTGTGCAGTCCGACCAGAGTTCATCGATGTCGCGAGACCCGATGACCTGGGACACGTCGTACTCGTCGAGTCGCGACGACCGGTTGAACCCGAACGCGTTCCGCAGGGTCGCGTTCGGACCCCGATTCACGGTCTTCCACTCTCCATCCGCGGTGCGGACGCGGGCTTGCGTGATCGGAGAGCGCGGGTCACGGGTGAAGAAGCCCCATCCTTGCGGCGTGATCTCGCTGACAGCATGCAGACCGTCAGCAACGAATCCCGACGCGTGGGTACTGATCGGGAGTGATGCGAAGGCGACCGTGGCCACGGCAAGAGCCGCCACCGTGACCACGGTCGTCTCGGCGAGCTTCAGGCTCACGCGGGCAGCGTCTGACCGACGCGGGTTGCGTTGGCCAGGAACTTCTCCTGCTTCACCCGGTCATTCCCGGTTGCTTGGCCGCTGCGCCCGCAACCGGTCCAGGCTCCGCACCACGCGTACACGGACACGAGGACAGCAGCGGCCGCTGTGATGACCGCAGCATTGTGGACGGCAGCTGCTGCGTAGACGGCGAAGGCAACTGCTGCGACACAGGCGGCGACTGCTCCACACATCGGTACGGCCGGCGTCGAGCTGTACTCCTCCTTGGCTGCGTTCAGCTCTTCCTCGGTGTACGTCTCGCTGATGTAGGAGTTGAAGGCTCCCCCGAGCTGTTCGAAGCCCTTCGCAACGGAGTTCACCGATCCCGACCGAATGTTGGCCACAGCGCGCTCGACCGCATCGGGGTTCGATGCGACGAGTCCTTCACGGGATTCACGCGCGTAGGCCGTGACTCGCTCCAAGTCATCGCCGGAGAAGACTGGTTCGATGCTCGTGCCGAGCTGCTTCGCAACGGGGCCGACACCGAACAGCGCCCCGTCGACGAGCAGCAGATCCTGTTCTGAGAGGCCCGACGTGCTGCTCGCAGCTGCCACCGGTTCGACGGCCGTCGCCGCGGCTGGCGAACCGACGAGCGATGCCGCGAGCAGCAGGATGGCAGTCACGAATCCGAGCACGGCCACCCGCGGACGGTGGAGCTTCTGGATGTTCAAGTTTGTCCCTCCCGACACAGCCACTGTGCTGTGCACGAGAGCAACCTACTGATATTTGATACCTCATTCAACGGCATTCGGGGGGAGTTGCCGCCGGACGACGGAAGGCACGGCACCAACCGGCACCGCGCCTCCCGTCCCTCACACCGACGTCACCTCACCACGTCAACACGAACCGCCCCCGCGTCCCCCCAGCCTCCAACCGCTCATGCGCTTCTACAGCCCGCGCAGCCGGCAGCACCTCGGCAACCCGCGGCGTCAACGTCCCACTCTCCACCGCGTGCCGCAGCTGCTCGAGCTTGTCGAACGACCGGTACTCCGAGAACACCATGATCTGCACGAACTCGATCCCCCGAGCCCCGTTGCCCTGCCACCCCCGCACGTCGAAGAAGACTCCCCCGTCGCGAACGGCGTCCACGACCTCGTCCCGCTGCACGGCAGCATCGGCGAGCGCATCGACCCCGTCCGGCACGAGCTTTCGGACAGCGGACGCGAAGGAAGCACCCCGCGGCACCACGTGGTCCGGCCCGAGCGACCGGACGAGTGCTTCGTCCGCCGGAGCAGCATCCGCGATCACGGTCAGCCCGGCGGCCTTCGCCAGCTGCACCACGTAGTTCCCGAGCAGCCCCGCGGCCCCGGTCACGGCGAGCGTCTGCCCCGGCGCGAGCGAGGCGTGCGACAGGATCTGCAACGCCGTCAGCCCGTTCATCGGCACCGTGGAGGCGAGCGGAAGAGACGTCCCGCGAGGGATCCGCGTGAACGACCCCACCGGCGCGACGAGCTCCTGCACGTAGGCGCCACCGTGGGCGCTGAGCGGCAGCGCCATCGCCATGACCTCGTCGCCGACCTGCCATCCGGTGACGTCGGGCCCGACCTCGTCGATGACGCCGGCGGCGTCCATCCCCGGCACGTACGGCGGCGAGGCCTGCGAGCTGTCCCGCTGCCCGGCGCGCACCCCCGTGTCGGTCGGGTTCACGGCAAACGCCTGCACCCGGATCCGCACGGATCCCGCACCGGCGTGCGGCTCCGGCACCTCGTGGACGGCGAGGGCCTCGGGCCCTCCGAACTGTTCGACTCCGACGACCTGCATCCTCCCGGTCTACGCGCACGTTGCTTGACGCAACCTGACGCGACCACCCCACGGCCTGGAGGCCCGGCACCACCCCGCCCCGCGCCTCCCGCCCGTCAGGGGGTGCGGTCCACGGCACGTGGTGCGCCATGCTGGCACCGTGCGTCTCGACGAACTCCTCACCCGGTCCGACGGTCCTGCGATCGCCGAGGAGCTCGCCGCCCTCCGCCGACCCGCCCGGTACGTCCTCGAGGGCATCCACCAGGAGTCCCGGCAGAAGTACTGGCAGTTCCGTGTCGACATCGACGAGGCCGCGCAGACCTGGACGCTCGTGCGCCAGCGCGCCAAGCCGGTCTCCTACCGCGACGGAGTGCTGCACGACCCCGACGACGGTCCGGACGAGATCTCGTTCGCCCGGAGCATGGTCTCCGATCCCGTCGTCCGGATGGCCGTGCCCGATCTGATGCTCCGATGGGGTCGCGGCCCCGAGAGCTTCCACCCGGTCCTGGTCCAGCACATCGGCGAGCACTCGATCTTGGTGACCTTCGAGCACCGCGGGGACCCGGCTACCCGCGCGACACTGGTGATCGACGAGCGCGACGGCATCGCCCGTCGCTTGTCGGAGTACGGCGAGGACACGATCATCACGAGCGTGCGGACCGCCGAGCCGGACGAGGTCCTGCCCCGCGCCCGCTTCGTGCAACCGACGGACTGGATCCGCCCGCAGTACTGAAGTCGTGACGGTTCTGGTTCACGATCCCCGACGATCGCGAACCAGAACCGTCACCGGCCGGAAACAGAACCACCTCCCCCGCCGGCACCATCCCCCGATCGGCCGATGCCGAGACCACCGCCCCGGCCGATCCTCCACGGCCACCGGGCGGCGATGCTGGACCCATGCCCGAGTCCCCCGCCATCGAGGTCCAGCACCTCGGCAAGCAGTACGCCACCGGCAAACGTGCCGTGGACGACGTCTCCTTCACGATCGATCGGGGCGAGACCTTCGCCCTCCTCGGCCCCAACGGTGCCGGCAAGTCCACGACGGTCGAGATCCTCGAGGGGTACCGCTCCCGCACCGCCGGCGAGGTCCGCGTCCTCGGCCACGATCCGGCACGGGCGAGCCGCAGCCACAATGCACGCATCGGCATCGTCCTGCAGACCAGCGCGGAGTCCCCGAACGTCACCGTCGCCGAGCAGCTCAACCACTTCGCGACGCTCTACCCGAAGCACCGCAGTACCGAGGAGCTCCTCACCGCGACGGGGCTCGAGACGCAGCGCAACACCCGCATCAGCCGCCTGTCCGGTGGCCAGCGCCGCCGCGTCGACGTCGCCCTCGGCATCGTCGGCCGCCCGGAGGTCCTGTTCCTCGACGAACCGACCACGGGCTTCGACCCCGAGGCCCGCCGGCAGTTCTGGGACCTCCTGCGCCAGGTGCAGCACGAGGGCACGACGATCCTGCTCACCACGCACTACCTCGACGAAGCCGCGCAGCTCGCCGACCGGGCCGCGGTCATCGCCGACGGGAAGCTCCTCGACCTCGCACCCATCGACGAGATCGGCGGCGCCGAGGCCCGCACGCCCCGGGTCCGCTGGCGTGACGACGACGGCGGACACCACGACGAGCGCACGACCGACCCGACGGCGCTCATCCGCAGCAGCACCTCGCCCATGCACGACCTCGAAGTCATCCGTCCGTCCCTCGAGGACGTCTACCTCGACATGGTGGGGCAGCAGTGAAGACAGCGACCAGCCGCATCTCGTACGAGATCCGCACATACTTCCGCGCTCCCGACGCGGTCTTCTTCACGTTCCTGTTCCCGATCATCATGCTGGCGCTGTTCTCGGTGGCGTTCTCCGGCGCCGCCGACATCCAGGCCGGCCCCGACGTCAGCGTCGACTACGCCACCTACTACCTGCCCGGCCTGGTCGCGACGGGCATCCTGCTCTCCGGCACGCAGTCGCTCGGCGTCGACATCGCCACCGAGCGCAGCGACGGCACGTTGAAGCGCCTCGGCGGCACACCGCTGCCCGTCCTGTCGTACTTCGTCGGCAAGATCGGCATGGTCCTCGTCACCACGCTCGTGCAGACCGCCCTGCTGCTGGCGATCGCGAGCCTGGTGTTCGGCGTCGACCTGCCGACCGACGCGAGCAACTGGGGTGTCTTCGCCGGGGTGATGGTCCTCGGCATCGCCACCAGCTGCGTCCTCGGCATCGCGGTCTCGGCGCTCCCCCGCGAGGGCCGGCGAGCCACCGCCACCATCGTCCCGATCGTGCTGGTGCTGCAGTTCATCTCCGGCGTCTACCTGCCCTTCACGCAGCTCCCCACCTGGTTGCAGGACGTCGCCTCCGTCTTCCCCCTGCGCTGGATGGCGTCCGGCATGCGGTCCGTCTTCCTGCCCGGTGCGTTCGAGTCGGGTGAGCCGGGAGGCGCGTGGCACCTCGGCCTCGGAGCCCTCGTGTTGGCAGCGTGGCTGGTCCTGGGCACGGTGGCCTGCCTGCTGACGTTCCGGTGGAACCGCAAGGACGCCTGATGGCGCCCCGCTGGTGGGATGCTGGGCACATGAGCGGCGAGACGTGGATGCGCAACCGGTGGTTGCACGTCTTCTTCGCGGGCACGATGCTCCTCACCGCCGTGATCACCGTGTTCGGGTGGTCGCCGTGGGGTACCCGCTGGCCCGCGTACACCGCGGTCGTGGTGCTCGTCGTCGCCTACGCCGTGTTCGGCCACCGCGGCTACGACAGCCCCCGTGCCGCCGCTGCCTTCCTCCCGCTGGTCCTCGTCGCCGCCCTGGTGCTGCCCGCCGTCGTGCCGAGCACCGCGTTCGTGCAGTGCATCGCGTTCCCGCTCGTCTGGGTGCAGTCCGAACGGGTCCGCACCGCCGTCCTGCTCTCTGTCGCGGTCGGCGTCGCGAGCGGCATCGGCCTGCAGGTCTCCGGCGGCCCGGACGCCCTCGTCAGCACCGTGCTCATCGAGGGCATCAGCGTCATCGGTGCCTGCGCGATGGGCGTGTGGATCTCGAGCGTCGCCGGCCTGTCCGAGGAGCGCCGCCAGCTCCTCGACGAACTCCGCGCCACCCAGCAGTCCCTCGCCGATGCCCACCGCAGTGCGGGCGTCGCGAGCGAACGGGAGCGCCTGGCCCGCGAGATCCACGACACCGTCGCGCAGAACCTCGCCGGCATCGTCATGCTCACCGAACGTGCCCGCAAGGACCTGGCGAACGACCGCGCCGATGCCCTCGACGAACGGCTGGCGGTCCTCGAGGAATCCGCGCGCGCCGCCCTCGAGGACTCCCGCGCCCTCATCGCCGCCGGGGTCGCCGGTGCCACGAGCGGCAGCCTGGCCGGAGCCCTGCACCGCCTGGCCGAGCGCTACACCCGCGAGACCGGCACGCCCGTCGCCGTGGACGCGACCGACGGCCCGCTCGACCGTGATGCCCAGGTCGTGCTGCTCCGGGTCGTCCAGGAGTCCCTCGCGAACATCCGTGCGCACGCCGACGCCGGCTCCGTCCGCATCGTCCTGCGGCAGGCGCCCGATCACGTCGGCGTCCGCGTCACCGACGACGGCGTCGGCTTCGACACCGGCGTCCCGACGGCCGGGCACGGTCTCCGGGGCCTCCACGAACGGTTGGCGCTCTCTGGCGGTGCCTGCACGATCACGAGCACCCCGGGCCGGGGCACCGTCGTCGACGCGAGCCTGCCCACCGGACCCGAGCCGAGCCTCCCGGCTGTCGATCGTCAGCCCGTGGCAGAGGTGACCCGGTGATCCGCGTCGTGGTCGCCGACGACCACCCGATCGTCCGGTCGGGCATCGTGGCCCTGCTGCAGGACGCCGACGACGTCGAGGTCGTCGGCCAGGCCAGCGACGGCCGCGCCGCGGTGACGGTGGCGCTGGCCGAACGTCCCGACGTCGTGCTCATGGACCTCCGGATGCCCGTGCTCGACGGCGATGCGGCGACGGCGGAGATCCTCGCCGCCGACCCCGGCGTCCGCGTCCTGATCCTGACCACGTACGAGTCGGACGACCAGATCCTCGCCGCCATCGAGGCCGGCGCCACCGGCTACCTGCTCAAGGCCGCCCCGGAGTCCGAGATCCTCGCCGGCGTCCGGGCGACCGCACGGGGCGAGACGGCGCTCGCCCCCTCGGCGGCCGCAGCGCTCGTCCGCCGAGCGACGGGTTCGCTCCCCGCCGCGGCCGGCCCGTCGCTGACCCCGCGCGAGCTCGACGTCCTGCGCCTCGTCGCCCAGGGCAACAGCAACCCGGCGATCGGCCGCGCGCTGTTCCTCAGCGAGGCCACGGTGAAGACCCACCTCGGCCACGTCTTCGAGAAGCTCGGCGTGAACGACCGCACCCGTGCCGTGACCCGCGCGATGGAGCTCCAGTTCCTGCCGTGACCTGCGAGCCCGATGAGTGAGCAGAAGATGTCGGGTCCTGTGCGCTGACCCGACATCTTCTGCTCACTCGATGCCGGACCACCGACGAAACGGGAGGCACGGTGCCTGCCCGCACCGCGCCTCCCGTCCGCTCCAGCGCGCGCCCTGCCATCGCGACGCGCGCCCGCTCAGGCCCCCGCGTCCGCCTTCTGCGACCGGACGCGGAGCACCCGCGCTGTGGGGGTCGATCCGCCGTTCGCGACCTCGAGCGAGCCCGAGGCGGCGTCCCACACCACGGACCACGACCCGAGTGCCGTCGGGAACAGCGGCTCGACGACCACCGCCTGCCCGGCGAACGCCGGCAGCGGCAACGACACCGACGCCGACGCACCGGGCAGCGACCACACCGACAGGTACAGGTCACCCGAGGCGGCGTGCAGGCCGAGCGCGACCCACGGGTCCTCCCAGGCGGGCAGCCCGAGGGGCCAGACCGGGACGGACACCTCGACGACGTCCAGGACCTGCCGGTGCGCAGCGATGGCGTCGCCCACCACCGCCCGCTGCGACGACGACATCTCGTTGAGGTACCCGGACAGGTACATCCGCCCGAGCACCCCGTTCACGAGCGACAGTGTGAACAGCTCCGGGTCCATGGTCGGTGCCGGGTACGCCCAGTTCCCCGCCTGCTCGGGCAGCATCGCGGCGGAAGCGGCGGCGGCGATCGTGGCGGACAGCACCGGGTCCTGCTGGTCCGACGTCGACTGCATGTGCAGGCGCGAGAGCATGGCCCAGTCGGCGCGCATCGCTCCCGAGGCGCAGTTCTCGATGAGCAGTGCCGGGTACCGCTCCTGCACCGCGTCGAGCCAGTCGAGCAGGGCCCGCTGGTGGTCGAGCATCCCGGCGAACGGCCCCGTCATGGTGTTGTTGTCCATCTTGAAGAACGTCACCCGGAGCTCCCCGACGAGCCGGTCGACCACCGAGTCGAGGTGCGCGCGGGCCTCCGGCGAGCGCAGGTCGAGCAGGTGCCGCCCGTGCTCCGCGACCCGGACCCCGTGGTGCTCGACGAACGCGGACGGCGGCAGGGTCGAGGCCAGCGGCGAGTGGATGCCGATGACCTCGGGTTCGAGCCAGAGGCCGGCCTGCATGCCGCGCGCACGGATGTGGTCGATGACGGCGCCGAGCCCCGTCGGGAACCGCGACGCTGCTTCCTCCCATGCTCCGACGGTGTCCCACCAGTGCTCCTCGGCGTACCAGCCGGCGTCGATGCAGAACAGGTCCGCTCCGGCGTCGGCTGCCGCGTCGATGAGCGGCAGGAGCTTCTCGGTGGTCGGGTCGCCCATGAGCGTGTTCATGTAGTCGTTGAACACCAGGGGCAGGGCACGGTCGGCTTCCCGCACGTGCCGGAACGCCCGACGCTGCCGGGTGAGCACCCCGAAGGCGTCGTCGATCGACCCGGCGATCCCGACGGACACCGACACCGAGGTGAACGGCTGCTCCGGTGTGACGACGGTGGTCCACTGGTGTTCCTGGTCGGTGGGGCCGCTCAGCAGCAGGTACGCGTGCCGACGGGTCTCGCCGAGCTCGTACAGCCACGGCCCGTTGTGCTCGATCTGCCAGACGAGCGCGTACGGCAGCGACACAGCGTCGTCCGCCCGCAGCACCCCGATCGGCAGCGCCTCGCCGGTCGACCACGAACCGCGGTTCTGCACGACGGCGCGGCTGCGGGGCGGGTGGTGCTGGGCCTCCCGGTCGATCGCCGCGAGCCCGATCGACCGCAGCGGATCGATCCGCCACCGGCTTTCCGCTGCCCAGTCGTTGTCGGCGTGCGCGAGGGCGAGCTCGTCGACGGTGGCACCCGAGTCGGTCAGGAACGCCCCGGTCGCGAGCGAGGACACGGAGTCCACGACGTGCTCACCGCGTTCGGCCGACACCTCGGTCCACGTCTGGAACGCGGGCACGCCGGCGCGCGCCCGGAACACCGACTCGGCCTGGAGGCCCGTGGCCGCGTCCGCCTGCACGATCCGGAACCACAGGTCGGTCCCGTCGTCGTGCACGTGGTGCGACACGGGGCGCAGTCGCGCCCCGATGGTGGAGTCCACGTGCCGGAACCCGCCCGGGAACCGACCGTGCCCGATCGTCGTCAGCTCGACGAGCGGCTGCGGGTCGTCCGGCCCGTCGGCGAGCGCTCCGCCGACCGACACCCCGCCGGCCGGCACTCCGCCGGTCGGCACGAACGACACGAGCGCCGCGGGCTGGTCCGCACCGACCCGGAACCGTGCCGCGAACCCGCCGGTGACCCAGTCGACGAACGTCGACCCGTCGCTCATCGCGCCCCGACCGGTGCGGGCTCGCTCGACACCCAGTCCCCGACCGTGTGGTCGTAGCAGGTGGTGTTGTCGATCTTCGTCCGGTCGAGCGGCGGCCCCGCGGTGATCCGGCGCTCGGTGCGCTCCGGGTCGGGGGCGGCCTCGGCGAGCAGCCGGGTGTAGTCGTGGTGCGGGTCGAGGATGACGGCGTCCGACGGTCCCCGCTCGACGACCCGGCCGCGGTAGAGCACCAGGATCTCGTCGGAGAAGTGCCGCGCGGTCGCCAGGTCGTGCGTGATGTAGAGCACGGCGAGCTCGTCCTCGCGCTGCAGCCGGCCGAGCAGGTTGAGCACGCTCAGGCGGATCGAGACGTCGAGCATCGACACGGGTTCGTCGGCGATGAGCACCTGCGCGCCCGGGGCGAGTGCGCGGGCGATGGCGACGCGCTGCCGCTGCCCGCCGGAGAGCTCGTGCGGCCGCCGCGACGCGAAGTCCTCGTCGAGGTTCACCCGGCCGAGCAGTTCCCGCACCTTGTCGGCGGTCTCGTCGGCGCCGCGGGCCCGGTGGTGCAGCTGCAGCGGCCGGGCGATGTGGTGCTCGATCGAGTGGAACGGGTTGAGCGAGGCGAACGGGTCCTGGAACACCATCTGCACGTGCCGCCGGTACATGCTGCCCTCGACGGGAGTGCCGTCCTCGAGCCGCACGTCGATCGAGCCGCGCGTCCGGGTCTCGAGCTTGGCGAGCATCCGCGCGATGGTGGACTTGCCCGAACCGGACTCCCCCACGAGCGCGACGGTCCGGCCGGGCAGCAGGTCGAACGACACGTCGTCGACGGCCCGCAGGGTGGTGCGCTTCAGGCCCTTGCGGGTGTGGAAGTCCTTGCCGAGGTGGCTGACGGTCACACTGGTCATCGGTCCGTCTCCTGTGCTGCCTGGACCACGACGGCCCGGGTGTCGGTCTCGGGTTCGGTACCGTCCTCGACCCCGGTGCGGATGAACGCGCCGCGGGCTCCGGACAGGCTCGGGAACGACTGCAGCAGCTTCCGCGTGTACGGGTGCTGCGGGTCGTGCTGGATCACGCTGGCACGGTCGCACTCGACGACCTCGCCGCGGAGCATGATCGCGATCCGGTCGCTGATCTCGAGCAGCAGCGGCAGGTCGTGCGTGATGAACACGACGGCGAACCCGAGCTCGTCGCGCAGTCGGACGATCTCGCGCAGGATCTCCCGCTGCACCACGACGTCGAGCGCGGTGGTCGGCTCGTCCATGATCATGATCTGCGGTTCGAGCAGCATCGCCATCGCGATCATCACGCGCTGCCGCATGCCGCCGGACAGTTCGTGCGGGTACGCGGTGATGCGGGACGGGTCGACGCCGACGCGGCGCAGGGCGTCCTCGGCGATGGCCCGACGTTCCTTGCGGGGCATGCCCTTCCGGTGTTCGACCAGGGCGTCGTCGAGCTGGGCGCGGATCGTGGTGACCGGGTTGAGCGCGTTCATCGCCCCCTGGAACACCATCGACAGCTTCGACCACCGCACGGCCCGGAGCTGCTCGTGCGGCAGGCCGAGCAGGTCGACGTCGGTGCCGTCGCGGTCGTGGAACGTGATGCTGCCCGACGTGACCTTCGCCGGCGGCCGGTGCAGCCGCGTGATGGCGTACGCCAGGGTCGTCTTGCCGCAGCCCGACTCCCCCGCGAGCCCGAGGATCTCGCCGGGCGCCAGGGTGAGCGAGACGTCCTTCACAGCGTGCACGGGGTGCTCGGTCTCGTAGACGACGTCGAGGTGGTCGATGGTGAGCACGGCCGGGCGGCGGCCGTCGCCCGTGGCGTCGGAGGTGACCGGTCGTGCGGTGTCGGTGGCGCTCATCGGGCGACCCCCTTCGTGTCGTGACCGGCGGTGGCGACGCGGGCCGGGCCTCCCGAGCGGGCCGCACGCTTCGCACGACGGTCGCGCCGTCGCTGCGCACGCACGTTCGCGAGTCGCGGGTTGATGACCTCGTCGATCGAGAAGTTCACCAGGGACAGGCCCATGCCGAGCAGGGCGATGAGCAGGCCCGGCGGCACGAACCACCACCAGGCGCCGTTCGCCAGCGCGAAGCCGTTCTGGGCGTAGAAGAGCATCGTGCCGAGCGTCGACGAGTTCGACGCCCCGAGCCCGAGGAACGACAGCCCCGCTTCCCCGAGGATCGCGGCGATCACCGCGAACACGAACTGCGACGCGAGCACCGGCAGCAGGTTCGGCAGGATCTCGACGGCGATGACCCGCCAGGGCCGTTCGCCGGCGACCCGGGCGGCGGACACGTAGTCGCGGTTGCGTATCGACATCGTCTGCGCCCGCAGCACCCGGGCGGACCCGGCCCACGACGTGATCGCCAGGACGACGGCGATGGTCCAGAGCCCGCGGGCCTCACGCGGCACCAGGCCGGAGATGACGATGACGAGCGGCAGGCCAGGGATGACGAGGAACACGTTCGAGAACAGCGAGAACGCCTCGTCCATGATCCCGCCCAGGTAGGCGCCGAGGATGCCGAAGAACGCGGACAGCACCGTGGCGAGGACACCGACGATGAGCCCGATCTGCAGGCTGCCCCGGGTGGCGAAGGCGAGCTGGGCCAGGACGTCCTGACCGGTCTGGGTGGTGCCGAGGACGTTCGAGCCGCTCGGTCCCTGCAGCCCGGTGTCGCGGATGGTGGTCGGGTCGCCGACGAGCAGCGGTCCGATCACCCCGAACAGCGTGACGCCGGCGACGAGCGCGATGCCCGTGACGAGCCAGGGGGTGAGGGTGGGGAGGAACCGACGGATGCCGCCCTTCGACGCGCGCCGGGTGGCGATCGACGTGGTGCTGTCGGCCTCCTCGGTCAGCGCGCCGATGGTGGGCTCGGTCTCCTGCTGGATGTTGGTCATGGTCGTCTCCTCCCCTAGCTCCGGGCCCGCGTGCGCGGGTCGATCAGTCCGTACAGCAGGTCGACGACGAGGTTCGCGCCGAGGACCGCCAGGGTGATGAACAGGAAGATGCCCTGCATGAGCGCGTAGTCGTTGTTCGTCACCGCGGACAGCAGCTTCGACCCGATGCCCGGGTACGAGAACACCTGCTCGGTGACGACGGAACCGGACACGATGAACCCGAGGGAGATCGCGAACCCGGCGACGGACGGCAGCACGGCGTTCCGGGCGGCGTAGTTCCGCAGGATCTTGCCGTCGGACAGGCCCTTCGCCTGCGCGGTGGTGATGTAGTCCTCGGACAGCGTCGACACCATCATGTTGCGCATGCCGAGCAGCCAGCCGCCGAGCGACGCGAGCACGATCGTCACCGCCGGCAGCACCCCGTACTGCACCGCCGAGACGATGAAGTCCCAGTTGAACCCGGGGGTCAGGATGACGTCGTAGCCGCCCTGTGCCGGGAACAGGTGGAGCCCGGTCGCGAAGAAGTACACCAGGATCAGCGCGAGCCAGAAGTACGGCACCGCGGCGAGCAGGGTGGTGGCCGGCACGAACGAGTCGAGCCAGGTGCCGGGCCGCCACCCGACGAAGGCCCCGAGGCCGACGCCGATGATCGCGGCCACGATGGTGGCGATCCCGACCAGGGCGATGGTCCACGGCAGCGAACTGCCGATCACCTCGGTGACGGGTGCCGGGAAGTAACTGACGGAAACGCCGAGGTCACCGCGGAACACGTTGACCAGGTAGTGGCCGTACTGGGAGATGAGCGGCTCCGAGGAATCGCCACCGAGGAGCAGCTCGTACGCCTCCCGGGTCGCCGGGGTCACCTGCCCGCCGCGCTGCTGGAGCTTGGCGAGCAGGATGTCCACCGGGTTGCCGGGCAGGAGCCTGGGGATGATGAAGTTCAGCGTCAGGGCCGCCCACAGTGCGACGACGTAGAAGCCGATCTTGCGCAGGAAGTAGGTCATCGTCGAGTACCCCTCGGTCGCGATCCCATCGGTGTCAGCCCTTCGCCGGCTTGAGCGCCTTGAAGATCTCGGCGTTGTCCGGGCTCGCCCAGACCGCCGGGAACGCGTACAGGTCGTCCTCCGTCGGCCAGCCGGTGAACTTCGCCGCGTGGAACTCGCTCGTCGTGCCGCCGGTCATCACGGGGATGTAGGGCAGGTCCTCGACGATGTGCTCCTGGATCGTGTCGAGTTCGGGCTGGGTCGCCGCGGTGTCCTCGGGGTTGATCGTGGCGAGCTTCGCGATGGCCTTGTCCACGTCGGGATTGCTGTACCGCGAGATGTTCATCGGGGCTGCTTCGCCGACCTTGGCGGTGTTCGCCGTCGTGAAGTAGTTGTTGTACAGGTAGTACGGGTTCGCCGTCGGGCCCTGGCCGAGCGAGTCGATCGCGAGCTCGAAGTTGCCCTTGGTCTTCTTGTCGGTCCACTCGTTCCACGACGACTGCTGCGCCTTGAGCTCGATGCCCGCGGCCTTGAGCTGCTGCGTCATCGTGTCGATCGCGGTGATGTAGTCGGTCCACCCGGTGACGACCTCGACCGTCAGGGACAGCTTCTTGCCGTCCTTGGCGTAGATGCCGTCGGAACCCTTCTCCCACCCGGCGTCCTCGAGGGTCGAGGCGGCCGCGTCGGTGTCGGCGGTCTCCGGCATCACGGCGGGCTCGATGTCCTTCGAGATGGTGTCCTTCTGCGTCGTGGTGAGCGCGAAGGTCGGCGAGATCTCGCTCGCCGTGTTCTCGAACGCGAGCGAGTTGAGCTGCTTGCGGTTGATGGCGTCGGCGATCGCGTGGCGGACGGCCGGGTCGGTCTGCGGGCCGGCGCAGCCCAGGTCGGTGTTCGCGCAGGTCAGCAGGGCCATCTGGTTCTGGCCGACGGTGATGCCGTCGTAGCCGTTGTAGTTGGCGGGGATGTCGTCCATGTTCGGCACCGGGCCGGTCTGCCAGTCGATCGACCCCTGCTTCAGTGCGTCGGCGCCGGCGGTGTTGCCGGAGAGCGACAGGTAGCGGATGGTCTTCACGGCCGGGGCGCCGTCCCAGTACTTCTTGTTCGCCTCGAGGGTGAACGCCTGCGCCTTGAAGGTGCCGAGCGTGTACGGGCCGGTGCCGACGGGCTCGCGCACGACGTCGGTGGTCGGGTCGATGTCCTTCCACAGGTGCTCGGGCACGATCCAGGTCTTGCCGAGCAGGTTCGGGCCGAGCACGAACGACGGCTTGTCGAACGAGACGACGACCTTGTCGTCGCCGTCGGCCTTCGCGGTGCCGTCGTAGCCGATCGAGTTCAGGGCCTTCTGCTTCTTGAGCATGTCGAGCGTGAACACGACGTCCTTCGAGGTGAAGGGCTCGCCGTCGCTCCAGGTGGCTCCGTCGCGCAGCGTGATGGTGAGCTGCGTGCCGTCGTCGTTCCACTCGTAGGACTTGCCGAGCAGCGGCTTCGGGTCCTTCGTGTTGACGTTGGTGATGAAGAAGAGCGACTCGTAGATCGTGCCGACGCCGCCGATGTTGGAGGGCGACCACGGGTTGAAGTTGATCTGGTAGTCGCCGGACTGGCCGGTGTACGCCACCAGGGTCGAGGCAGCGGCGTCGTTCGTGCTGGCGGTGCCGCTGGAGCTGCAGCCGCTGAGCGCGAGGCCGGCTGCGAGGAGAACGGCGCCGCCGATGGCGAGCCGTGAACGGGTTGGGTTGAACATCGTTGTCCTCTCGGTCTGCGTCGTCGCAGGGTCCACGTTGTGAGCGTGATTGTTACACGCGTAAACTAAGGCGGTCAAGGGGTCGGGTCACGGCCCCGTAACGATGAGGAGACGCAATGGAGCGGACCACCCTGGACGGCACGTGGACCCTCGAGGCGGTGAGCGGGCCCGAGCAGTCGGCGGAGCACCGCGAACCGGTCGAGGCGCAGGTCCCCGGCTGCGTGCACACCGACCTGCTGCGGGCCGGCCGGATCCCCGACCCGTTCAACGGCGACGGCGAGGCCGCCACCCAGTGGATCGGTGACACCGTCTGGCGCTACCGCCGCACGTTCGAGTGGACCGCGCCGGACGAGACCCGCCACGACCTCGTCGCCGAGGGCCTCGACACCCTCGCCACGATCGAGCTCAACGGCATCGTCGTCGCGACCACCGCCAACCAGCACCGTTCGTACCGGTTCCCCGTCGGGCACCTGCTCCGACCGGGCACGAACGAGCTCGTCGTCACGTTCGACGCGCCCGTCCCCGCAGCCGAGCGTCTGTCCGCCCTGCACGGCGGCGAGCTGCCCCACGTCAACCACCACCCCTACAACGCGCTCCGCAAGAACGCGTCGAACTTCGGGTGGGACTGGGGCGTCGACGTCGCCACGAGCGGCATCTGGAAGTCGATCGGCATCGAGTCCTGGAGCGGCGTCCGCATCGCGGCCGTCCGCCCGCTCGTCGACCTCGACGGCACCACCGGGGTGCTGACGGCCCACGTCGACGTCGAGCACGCCGGCTCCACCGGCTCCTTCTCGCAGGCCATCGGCAGCGCGCCCGTCGCGTCCGCGGACGGTTCCGCCGGCACCGGCCTGGAGGCCCGGATCACCCTGGCCCCGCACCCCGCGTCCGCAGGGCACCCGGGTTCCGACACCGCCGGCTGGGTGGTCGGCGCGCGCCCCGTCCTCGACGGCGCCGCGACCGTCCGCCTCGAGGTCCCCGACGTCGCCGTCTGGTGGCCCCGCGGCGAGGGCGACCAGCCGCTGTACGACGTGCGGGTCGAGGTCGGCGACGACGTGTGGACCGGCCGCGTCGGCTTCCGCACGGTCACGCTCGACACCGCTGCCGACGCCGGTGGTGCGCCGTTCCTGCTCCGCGTCAACGGCCGTCCGGTCATGGTGCGCGGGGCGAACTGGATCCCCGACCACGCCTACCTGACCGAGATGACGCCCGAGCGGTACGCGGACCGGATCCAGGACGCGATCGACGCGAACATGAACCTGCTCCGCATCTGGGGCGGCGGCATCTACGAGTCCGACGACCTGTACGACCGGTGCGACGAGCTCGGCGTCCTGGTGTGGCAGGACTTCCTGTTCGCCTGTGCCGCCTACGCCGAGGAGCCCTGGCTCGCCGACGAGGTCGAGCCCGAGGTCCGCGAGGCCGTCACCCGCCTCAGCCCGCACCCGTCGCTCGTGGTGTGGAACGGCAACAACGAGAACCTCGTCGCCTACGCCGAGTGGGGCTGGCGGCCGTCGCTCGTCGGCCGGACCTGGGGCAACGGCTACTACCGTTCCCTGCTGCCGTCGGTCGTCGCCGAGCTCGACCCGACGCGGCCGTACACGCCGGGCAGCCCGTTCTCGTTCGACGAGTACCTGACGCCGAACGACCAGCGGAACGGCAGCGTGCACATCTGGGACGTCTGGAACCGGCTCGACTACCGCGCCTACGCCGACTGGGAGCCGCGGTTCGTCGCCGAGTTCGGGTTCCAGGGCCCGCCGGCGTGGTCGACCCTGACCGCGGTGGTGCACGACGAGCCCCTCGACCCGGACGGCCACGAGATGCTCGTGCACCAGAAGGCCGACCAGGGCAACCGGAAGCTCGCCGACGGCATGCGCGGGCACCTGCCGTCGCCGAAGAGCATCGAGGACTGGCACTTCGCCGCGCAGCTCAACCAGGCGCACGCGATCCGCTTCGGCATGGAGTGGTTCCGCTCCCGCACGCCCGACAACACCGGCATGGTCGTCTGGCAGCTCAACGACGACTGGCCCGTGGTGTCCTGGGCCCTCGTCGACCACGCCGGCATCCGGAAGCCCGTCTGGTACGCCGTCCGGCAGGCCTACCAGCCCGTGCTGCTCACCGTGCAGCCGTCGTCCGGTGCCCAGGACGGCGACGGCGACGGAGGTCTCGACGTCGTCCTCGTCAACGCGTCCGGGGCGCCGGTCGCCGACGAGGTCACCGTCTCCCGCATCGCCTTCGACGGCACCGTGCTCGGGTCGTCGTCGTTCATGTTCGCGGCCGCCCCCGCCGATGCCGACCGGGTGCCGCTGCCGTCGTCGCTCGCGGTGCCGGCCGACGCCGGTTCCGAGGTCCTCGTCGTCACGGGAGCCGGCACCCGCACCGTGCACGACTTCGCCGAGGTCGTCGACCAGGCACTCGAACCCTCGCCCCTGTCCACGGTGGTGTCGGCGACGGAGGACGGCGCGACGGTCACCGTGACGGCGACGGCGTACGCGCGCGACGTCTCGCTGTTCCCCGACCGCGTCGATGCAGCCGCCCGCGTCGACGACGGCCTGGTGTCCCTGCTCCCCGGCGAGTCCGTGACCTTCACGGTGACGGGCGCGCCGGGCATCGCTGCACAGGAGCTCGTCCACCCGCTCGTCCTCCGCCACGCGGGTTCGCTCCTGCCCTGACCCGGGCGCCGCTGACGATTCCGGTTCACGATCCCCCGGGTTCGCGAACCGGAACCGTCACGTCGCCGACCAGGAAACGCTTCCCCCGCCCGAACACCGCGGCTGACGGCGCTCAGTCGATCGCGCGGAGCTCCAGCACGATCGCGGTCGCGGGTGCGAGCAGTGGCAGCCGGGCGCCGACGTCCTCGAGCACGGCGCCGGTCAGTTCCAGGTGTCCGCGCACGAGCCACTCCGGCGGCACCATGTCGAGCCCACGCGGCACAGCGAGCCCGGACACCGGAGCGAGCCGGTAGCGCCGCGACCGGTCGAGTCCGCGCACCCGGAGCGGCACCGGCAACGACCTCGGCCCCGTCTCCGTCCGCGCCACCCGCACCAGCGCCCGCGAACGGTCGGTGGCCACGACCGAGGTCGCCACTGTCCCCTGGTCCCCGAGGTCCAGGTGCCGCAGCCGTCCGGAGTGCAGCAGCCCGCGCTCCCGTCGGTAGAGCGCCGTCCAGGCCCGGAGCCGGTCGAGCTCCTCGGGCGACAGCTTCGTGATGTCGGTCTCGATGCCGGCCGAGCCGAAGAGCGACACCGCCATCCGGAAGTCCAGGTCGAGGTGCCGGCCCGTGGTGTGCGAGATCTCCGGCCCGACGTGCGAGCCGATCAGCTCGAGCGGGAGCAGCGCCTCGGTCCAGCGCTGGATCGGCAGTCGCTCGAAGGCGTCGTTCGAGTCCGACGGCCACACCCGGTCGGTGCGCTCGAGCACGCCGAGGTCGATCCGGGCACCGCCGCTCGCGCACGCCTCGATCTCGAGCCACGGGTGCCGCGCACGCAGCTCGTCCATCAACGCGTACACGCCGCGGGTGTGCGCGTCGATGCCGGCGCGACCCGCGTGCACCGCGTGCACGATGTCCCGGTTCTGGTCCCACTTCACGAAGTCGACGTGGTGCTCGCCGATCACGCGGGACATGCTCTCGAGCACGTGGTGCCGGGCCAGTGGGTTCGCCATGTCGAGCACGTACTGGTTCCGCCACGTCCGCACGTCGTCCTCCGGCCGCTGCAGCATCCACTCGGGGTGTGCCACCGCCAACTCGGACACCGGGCTGACCATCTCGGGCTCGAACCACAGCCCGAACTCCATGCCGAGCGCACGCACCCGGTCGACGAGCGGTGCCAGCCCGTCCGGCCACACCGTCGGGTCGACGCGCCAGTCCCCGAGCGAGGTCGAGTCCGACCGCCGGCCGAGGAACCACCCGTCGTCGAGCACGAACCGCTCGACGCCGATGTCCGCCGCCGTCTCGGCCAGCGCCACCAGCGGTTCGAGCTCCTGCCGGTAGTAGACGGCCTCCCACGTGTTGAGCACGACGGGCCGGGGTCGTCGCGGGTGCCCCGGGCGGCTGCGCAACGAGTCGTGCAGCCGGTCGGACAACCCGTCGATCCCGGTGTCGCTCCACACGAACACGGCGTCGGGGGCGGTGAACGAGTCTCCCTCGCCGAGCACGACCTCGCCGGCACGGAGCAGTTCTCCGGCACCGAGCAGCGGTCGCGCCTCGGCGAGCTGGTCGTACCGGTACACGGAGTCCGCGCTCCAGGCCAGGTGCACCGCCCACAGCTCGCCCTCGGCGTCCGAGAACCCGGGCGTGCCGAGCACGAGCAACGTCGGCGAGTCGTGGCCCGTCCGCCCGCGGCGGCTCTCGCGCGCGTGGCTCCCGGCTGTCGCCGCCCGGCGCTGCGGTGTGCGCTCTCGGGTCCACCGTCCGCCCAGGTCGAGCACCTCGGTGATCCGCTCGCCCACCGGCAGCGTCGCCTCGAGCGCCTGCACGTGCACGGGCTGGGCGTGGGTGTTCGTCACCGTGTGCCGCACCCGCAGCACCCCCGCGGAGTCGAGCGCGAACTCGCTCCGGAGCGCCAACGAGTCCGACTCGGCGGTCACGACGATCCGCTCGTCGTCACCGATCACCACCACGTCACGCCACCGCGGCACGAGTGGCATCCCGTCCACGTGTCCGGCGATCCCCGGACGCCCCTCCCACCCGTCGCGCTCGGTCGGCAGCACCGTGAGGGGCCACCGCGCGTCGAGCGCACTCGGTCCGAGCGGCCGTCCGAGTGCGAGCAGCAGGTCGGCCGCATCGTCCGGCGCGACGGGCCCGACGTCCCGACCCCAGTGCAGCACCTCGGGCAGCCCGTCCGCCGCGGACGCCAGCACCAGCGACACCCCGGCCGATCGCAGCACGTGCACGCGTCGATCGCCTGCACCGACGGCTGTCGACTCGCGCTCCACGACGGTCACGAGACCCGCTCCTCGCGCAGCACGCGGACGCGCCCGGCCGGCACGACGGTGTCCGGCCCGTGGCCGGACCCGTCGAGCAGGTCCGTGCCGGACGCGACGACCGTGACGTCGTCAGCATGGTGGTTGACGAGGAACAGGAAGGCGGAACCGTCGTCGCCGACGCGACGCACCGCCTCCAGGCCGGGAGGCCCGGTGACCGTCCGCAGGATCCCCCGCTCCGCGATCACCCCGTCCACGAGCCGTTGGATGCTGTCGTCCGCGAGCATCGCGGACACGTACCAGGCGCCGCCGCCGACGGCGCGGCGCGTGACGGCGGGCCGGCCCGCGAGCGGGCCGTCGGTGTACCGGAGTACGGACTCGGCGTTTTCGAGCACGACCGCCTCGGCCCAGTCGGTGACGACCTCGCCGTCGTCGAGGGTCCAGCGTTCGTCGCGCTGCAGCGGGGTGAACTCCTCGCTCCAGGCGCCGAGCACCTCGCGGAACGCGCCCGGGTAGCCGCCGGTGCGGATGCGGGCGGTCTCGTCGGCGACGCCGGACAGGTACGTGACGATCAGGGTGGCGCCGCGGTCCACCACGGCGGACAGCCGCGCGGCGGTCGCGTCGTCGACGATGAGCATCGTCGGCACGACGACCACGTCGTAGCCGTCCAGGTCGGCGTCGGCGGGGACCACGTCCGTGAGCACCTGCCGGTCGTGGAACGCGCGGTGCCAGGCGCGGAGCTCCCGACCGTAGCGCAGGCCCCGGTGCGGCTTGAGCCCCGACTGCACGGCCCACCCGGAGGCCTCGTCCACGACGATCGCGACCCGGGCCGGCTCGACGCGGGTGCCCTGGACGGGTGCGAGCGCCTGCAGTGCCCGGCCGAGGGCGAGCACCTCGCGCCAGATGCGTGTGCGGGTGCCGGCGTGCGGGAGCATCGCCGAGTGGAACTGCTCCGCGCCCGCGGTGGAGGCCCGCCACTGGAAGAACAGCGCCCCGTCGGACCCGTGGGCGACGTGCGCCAGGGCGTTCCGGACGAGCTCGGCCGGTTCCTTGGCGCGGTTGCGCTGCTGCCAGCTCGGGCCACCCGTCGAGTGCTCCATGAGCAGCCAAGGACGGCGGTCCGCCGACATCCCGCGCATCCGGTCACCGGCCAGCGCGAGGTCCTGCTCGCGGCGGGCGTCGTCGACGAGCGTGTAGTGGTCGTTCGCGACGATCGCCACGTGCTTCGCCCACCCGGCGTAGTCGACGACCTGCGACCCGGCGCCCACCATGAAGTTCGTCGTCACCGGCACGTCCGAGTGCTGCTCGATGACGGCCTTCTCGGCGTCGTACTGGCGGAGCAGCGCGTCGGAGGAGTACCGCTCGAAGTCCAGCGCGAGCCCGGGGTTCGGCGCCCCGCCCACCCCGCGCGGCGGCGAGACCTCGTCGAACGAGGTGTACGTGTGCCCCCAGAACGCCGTGCCCCAGGCGTCGTTCGCGGCCTCGACGTCGCCGTACTTCGCGACGAGCCAGTGCCGGAAGTCCGCTGCCGACTCCTCGCAGTAGCACCGGCCGTTGCCGCCGCCGAGCTCGTTGCTCACGTGCCAGAGCCGCACGGCGCGGTGCCGGCCGTACCGCTCCGCCAGCGCGTCGACCATGCGGAGCGCGTGCTCCCGGAACAACTCGGACGCCGGGCACCACCCGAGTCGTCCACCCGGTCGTTCCCGCCGCTCGGTGGCGTCCACCGGCAGGATCTCCGGGTGTGCGGTCAGTAGCCAATTCGGCGGGGCAGCGGTCGGCGTCGCGAGGTCCACCGCGATGCCGTTCTCGTGCAGCAGCGCGAGCACGTCGTCGAGCCACTCCCACGTGAAGTCCCCCGGCGATCGCTCGAGCAGTGCCCACGAGAACACCCCGATGGTGACCAGGTTCACCCCGGCCTCGCGCATGAGTCGGACGTCCTCGAGCCAGGTCTCCCGAGGCCACTGTTCCGGGCTGTAGTCGCCGCCGAACGACAGGCCGTCGGTCGGCCACGGGACGGTGGGGGCAGCGGTCACGGCATCTCCTTCGATGGTGTGGACCGCTCAAGCCTCCCGTCTGCGTCCGCGTTTGTCAACGTGTGTAACTAACGCGTCGACAGCTCTGCAAGGCCGGACGCGGGCTACTCCCCCAGCAGCCGGCGGATGGCGAGGACCGCCCCGGCGCGTGCCCACTCCGAGAACTCGAACGGCTGCACCTCCACCGCGACCGGCTCGGTGTACGGCGCCAGTGCGGCTCGCATCGACTCGTCGACGGTCGCCCGCGCCAGGTCGTACACGGGCAGCCCGTCACCAGTCAGCACGATCGCCGATGGGTCCGCGATGTGTACCGCGGTGGCGAGCAGGACCCCGAGGGCGCGGCCGGCATCCTCGAACGCAGCGAGAGCCCCCTCGTCGCCGTCCCGGGCGAGCTCGACCACCTGGTCGTACGTCTTCCCCTCATGGCCGGCGTTCCGCACGATGACCGGGCTCGGCAGGTAGCTCGAGGCGCACCCGGCGTGACCGAGACCACAGTCCGGACCGCCTCCGAGGACGGGGAGGTGCCCGATGCGCCCCAGCCGTCCGTGCTCCCCCGTGGAGACCTGCCCGTTCGCGATGAGCCCGAGGCCGAGCCCCTCACCGACCGTCACGAGCACCATCGACCCACGGCCGGCGCCGGCACCGAACCAGTGCTCCTTCGCAGTGAGCGCGTGGACGTCGTTCGCGGTGAACGTGGCGATCCCCGTCCGCTCCTCGAGCATCCGGGCGAACGGCACCTCGTGCCACCCGAGGAACACCGACGCCGCGACGACGGACTCCCCCGCGCGCACCATGACGTCACCCGGCAGCGAGACACCGATCGCACAGATGGCCGGGTGCGCATCCCGGAGTCGCTCGAGCACCAGCGTGATCTGCTCCGCGAGCGACTCGGCGGCCGTGTCGTCGATCGCCTCTTCGTGCAAAGCGAGGACCCGTCCGCCCAGGTCCGTGACCGCAGCGTACAGGCGGTCCTTCGTGAGCTTGACGCCGAGGAACTCCCACTGCCCACTGCTCACCTGCAGGAGCTCCGACGGGCGACCGGTGGCACCGCGCACGTCCGTCCCGACCTCGACCACGAGCCGCTGTGACACGAGGATGCGCATGGCTCGGGTGAGACTCGCCCGCGAGAGCCCGAGTGAGCGAGCGATCTCGGCGCGGGAGAGCACCCCGTGGATGAGGATCTCCCGCAGCGCCAGTCGGGAGCCATCGGGCAGGGCCGGCCAGGCTTCGGTCATCGTTCCTCCGTCGTCGGCTGATCCTACGGCCTGACCAGACCCCTTCGACAAGGACCCAGAACGGGCCGCAAACGCAGAAAACCCCTGACCACGAATGGTCAGGGGTTCCCTGGTTCTTCATACGTTAAGTCCGGCGGCGTCCTACTCTCCCACAAGGTCCCCCTTGCAGTA